>JAYVIS010000312.1:0-2355 GCA_043769975.1 Bacteroidota bacterium | reverse complement strand
ATTAATTGGAATACCGTAAAAGCTACCATTACCAATAAAACTAAAATGATTATTATTAATTCGCCTCATAACCCAAGTGGCACAACATTAGGCGAAGATGATTTATTAGAATTACAAAAATTAATTGCTGGCACAACTATTATTTTAGTGAGTGATGAGGTTTATGAGCACATGTGCTTTGATGGAAAACAACACCAAAGTGTTGCACGTTATAAAAGTTTAGCGGCTCAAACCATCATTGTTTCTTCATTTGGAAAAACAATACATGCAACGGGATGGAAAATTGGTTACGTGGCAGCTCCAAAAGAATTGATGATAGAATTTAGAAAAGTACATCAATTTTTGGTGTTTTGTGTTAACCATCCTTTTCAATTAGCATTAGCCGATTTTTTAAAAGATGAATCTACTTATAAAGGCTTGCACCAATTTTATCAAGCAAAAAGAGATTATTTTAGAAATTTAATTTCACCCTCGCGTTTTACTATTGAGCCTTGTACAGGCACTTATTTTCAGTTGTTAAATTATAAAGCAATTACTGATGAAAATGATACAGACTTCGCTATTAGGCTTACAAAAGAAAAAGGATTAGCTTCAATTCCATTATCCGTTTTTTACACAAACAAACAACATCAACATTTATTGCGTTTTTGTTTTGCTAAAAAAGAGGATACCTTACAAAAGGCGGCTGATATTATTTGCAAGCTGTAATATTCAAATTAAAAACTTGCATGACCACGCCTTCTTCCGCGGTGTCTTGGCTCGTAGGTTTTGTTTAAGTTTGAATCAAAACGCATTCTGTCAATTTCGTTACCATTTCGATAAATTATTTTTATAATACGTAAGTCTTTTTGTTTTGAGATAAATTCTTTCACTTCTTCTTTATCAGTCATATCAAAACAGGCACCATCTTCAAAATTTACGCCTTCCAAATCGCCTTCATACCAAACACCTTCTTTTTCAAAATCAACATAATGTCCTATTTCATTTAATTTTTGTTCGGGCGTATAGTATTTCCATAAGCTATCTTCTAAGCAGTTAATTAGTTTACCTGACGATACTCTTAACCCGTTAGCGTCATATTTTATAAAATAACCATTGCCGTTTTTTAGAAGTTGTTTCCCATTAATGTCAAAATAGTTTAGTGAGTAAAAATCTAAATCTGCTTTATCTTGTTTTGTAAAACAGTCGTAGCTTAAATCTAAATTTTTAATATAGCCATTGCATCGTTTTGCCCCATTGCTATAAAATCCATTGTAAAATCCAGCTATATTAACCGAATCGGTTGAGTTTGGTAACAGAATTAACGTATCAACAAAATTTACTTCATGAATCGATGTTCCATTAATTGAATAAAATTTCCAGTTGCCAAATAGCTTTCCGTTTTTGATGGGGCCTTCGGATAGTAATTGTCCATTATCATAATAATTTTTATAATTCCCTTGTGATTTATTCATAGTTGAGTTATTGTTGTTACGTAATATCTCAATAAAACTTTCAGATGACAATATATCTTCATTTAAAATACAGGCGGATGTGTTTTTGAAAACAACTTCTTCCTTTAATTTGCCATTAAAAAAATAGGTTGATTTTTTTTGAAGCGTATCTTGTTTTACATATATGGCCATACGTGGCTTTGTAGTTGGATAAAAATAAACAGCAGAGTCTTTTAAGGCATTGTTTTGAAAAAATGCATAGGTGCTTATTTTATCATCATTGTATTCAATATAGTTGCCGTTTAGCTTGCCCTTGTTAAATTGAACTAAAGCATATAATTTCCCTTCAGCAGTATACTCTTTAAAGTCACCATCTGGCGACCCCATTACATAATTGACTTCTCTTTTTAATTTACCATTACTAAAATAATCTTTGTAGGCTCCATGTAGGGTATCTCTTATAAAATTGGCATCAATTTCTTTGAATAATAAAATTGGTTCACGACTATTCCTGTCATCTTCTTTTGGATCATATTTTTCATAGTACATGCAATTGCCATCTAAATAGCCGTTTTTATAAACTCGTTCGTAGTAACTTTTTACGGTTTTAGGGTGTTTGTAAAAATAATTTTTAAAATCTAAGGGTGTTTTTTTTGGATCGTCACCACAATATAATACTTTCCAGGGCCCATCTTTTAAGCCGTTTATAATTTTCCCTTTACTAAAATTTCCTTCAAAGTTAGTGTAACCTACATGCACAAATTCGGTTGGCCATTTTTTCGGCTTGTTACAATCAGAAAAACAGTAGTTCCCATTCATTAGCGTATCATTTTTGTAGTACGTTTTTTTGGTTTCAGTTGTATAAAACTGATCGGTTTTGAAATCGCTCGATTGCTCTCTGTACTTATCAAAATCATCACTA
>JAYVIS010000311.1:0-13659 GCA_043769975.1 Bacteroidota bacterium | reverse complement strand
ATGTTGAGATCTCCTGACAAAAAATATTCTGGTCAAGATTTAGTTCAAAAAGCGTTAAAACATTACAGTTTAGCTGTAACGGCAGACTCCAGTATTCATTCTGCATACAATAATGCGGGAGTTGTTTATTTTTCATATTTAAAAGATTATGAAACCGCAAAGCATCTATTTGAACTTGGCATCCGACATAAACAAAATTATCCACAGGCCTACGAAAATATAGGGAACTGTTATCGAGAACTAAAAAATAATAAAAAAGCTTGCCAATATTATATTCAATCGATTAAACAAAACAACAAACAATACACAGCCTATTCAGCACTTATCCAGTTATTGTTTGATTCGAAAGAATATAAAAAGAGTTACGAATGCTCGAAAATTGCAAACAAACAATTTCAAGATGATTATAATTTCCTAACATTTGAAGGGAATAGTTTACTAATGATGGGTGATATAAAAAATTCACTTAACAAATTTGAAGAAGCTTTTTTTATATCGCAAAACAAAAATCTTGCAAAATTTATGTCAAAAAAATATTTAGAGATTGGCGACACCCTTAATTATACGATTTACAATAAATATTAATTCATTTTAAAGATTTAGGCATTTCATCACAAATGGAAAAACTAATAAAATATAAGTATTATTTATTTTTTATAATATCCTTTATTTTATATGGGAATACAATCAAAAACGATTATTCGTTAGATGATAATTTTGTTACAAATAATAACATAACAACAAAAGGACTTTCTTCAATCCCTAAAATATTTACAACACATTATGCGACTTATGATGATGGCAGAGGATTTGAATATAGACCAATTGTAAAATTAAGTTTCGCTATTGAGCATCAGTTTTTTGGAGTAAACGTACATCTTGGTCATTTTATTAATATATTATTATATGCCTTATGCTTAATCGTTTTATTTAAAACCTTAGTTTTAATTTTTTCTGAAAACCAAATTCAGTTAATATTTCTATCTGTTTTGATTTTTGCATTCTTGCCAATCCATTCTGAAGTAGTTGCAAGTTTAAAAAACAGAGACGTTTTACTTTGTTTCATTTTTTCATTCATGTCTTTTATTAATTTTCATAATGGTATACACTTTAACAAAAAATCGAAAATATTTTTTGGTTTTATTTTTCTTATAACCGCATTGCTAAGTAAACTTGACGCTTTGCCCATGTTAGCGTTGTTTCCATTAATTATTTTTTACAAGACATCAATCAACTTTAAAAAAATTGTGATGATTTGTATTTCTATAGTAGCACTCTTTTTTTTATATAAAACATTTCAAAGTTTCATGCTAAATGATGAAATGATTTCTAAACGTCATTCTTATTTCTTCGAAAATCCACTATTTACAAATAAATCTTTGTTGCTTAAAATTTCAACTAGCCTGAATGCATTAGGGTTTTACATTAAGTCTTTTTTTATTCCATTTCATTTTTCAAGCTATTATGGTTTTAACACTATTCCTGTTTATTCGTTTTTCTCCACTTATTCTATTATTGGAATTATTACAATAGTATTTTCATGTATTGGAATTTTCAAATTCTATAAAAGCCCTAACCATCCAATACTTATTGGGATTTTGTTTTTTATAGTTTCTATTTCCATGTTCCTGAATTTCGCAAAACCAGTTCCCGGAATTGTCGGAGAACGTTTCGTTTTTTTTGCATCTATCGGGCTATCAATACTGCTATCCTATTTTTTACTTAATATTATTAAAAACAAAAAAGCAACAATTAGTTTTATTTTTATTATTACAGTCTCATTTTCAACTAGTATCATAAAGAGGAATAAAGACTGGAAAAGCGAAAAAACCCTATTTGAATCTGACTTAAAAAATAATCCAAATTCAGCAAAACTAAATATTTTATGCGCAAATGAATTAATAACTGAGATTAAAAAGAATAATTTAAAATTATCAACTGACCAAATAATATATAAAACGAATGTGGCTAAAGGGTATTTATTAAAGGCCTATTCGCTTGATTCAACTTATTACAAAATTTCAAATAATTTAGGATTTATTGCTATGTCTATAGATAATAATCCAACAGATGCAATCAAGTGGTTCAAAAAATCACTTAAATTAAGCAAATCAAACTATGAATTAAATTTAAACATCGGGCTTTGTTATGCTAAACATAATAAATTGGATAGTGCAGATCGATATTTTATAAAAGCATTTTCTATTAATCCAAAAAATCAAAAGTTAAAATCTGATTTGTATAATTATTATAAAACGACAAATCAACAAGAAAAATACAAAATCATCTACCAAAAAATATACTAAATCGTTTATTTGTGGGTGATTTTGGTCATTTAGTTGTTAAATTTAATCACTTTATCGTTATTATAACTACATTCGCGTTAATAATAAATGATTAATTTAATCATCATATTTGAATTTTTTACCAAATACTATTTGTAGAAAAAAAATGCATGATATTATTTAAACCAAAAAACTTAAAATCTATACTATGAAAAAAATCTACCAATTATTTATTTTATTTATTTTATTTAATAGCATTACAGCTATTTCTCAAACGAATAAGTCGATCCAAAAAAAAGGAACCATAAGTACAACTCCTAAAACTGGAGACTACCGTCCTATTTCAGAATTAAAAGAAGCTGAAATTTTAAAACTTACAATGTTTTATGGTGGAGATTCGCTAAAAGGGTTTGATTACAATTTTTTCTTAAATGAAAGTAAAGTTGAAAATATTAAAATTGTTTTAGAACTAAGAAATTTCATGTTTATCAAACAATCTGCCTTTGTAAAACAAAAATACAATCTTGCAAAGCTACCTTATGAAATTGCAAAAGATGAATATTTATTAAAATTACCTAAAAATAATGCGAAAGTTGCTGCCAGTGTTTGTAATAATATTGACTTTGAAGATGGAAATTTAGGTGGATGGTTATGCAGCAGTGGTTACAATACAAATTCAAATGCCGCCTTAACGGTACCAGTTGCTGGAGTTGGAGCAGCTTTTATTGGAGTTAATCAAAGTATATATTCATGTACAGATATTAATTTAATTACAGGCGCATATGGCTTAGACCCACTAGGTGTTATTCCTGGCTTAGATCCAAGTGGAGCAACGACGTCAGCTCGTCTAGGTGGATTCTATTCTAACCAAAGTTATGATTACGGGGCCTGCGGACCTGGATTTTATTGGGATTTTACTTATTCGAATGGTCAAGAGATGTCAAAATCAATTGTAGTTGGTGCTGGTAACTCCTTACTTTCTTATGATTACGCTGTTGTATTAAATGATGGTGGTCACACCACTGGAAATCAACCTTATTTTCATGTGGTAGTTACAAATACAGCAGGAGTTGTTTTATCAACTTGTACGCAATATTATGTACAGGCTGCGGCTGGTGTACCACCAGCAGGTTTTCTTAATTCAGGGTATGTAAATAGTGCTGATGGGAGCGTTTTATATTATAAAAACTGGACATCAAATAGTATCAATTTAACACCCTATATTGGACAAACTGTAAATATTAAATTTTCTGCTGCTGGCTGTACGGCAGGTATGCATAACTCTTGGGCCTATGTTGATGCCATTTGCGGTTCGGCCTCAATTATAGCATCAAATAGCTCTCCCTGTGTTGGACAAAGTGTAACATTAACTGCTCCTGTAGTAGCTGGTGGTTCTTATCTTTGGACTGGAACAGGTGTATCAGGTCAAACAACACAAAATGTTTCCATTACTACATCTGGAACTTACACCGTTGTGGTAACTCCTTCACAAGGAGCTGGTTGCGCCTATACATTAATAAAAACTGTTACCTTTGGTGCTCTTCCAGTCACTTCAATTTCTTCAACTCCAACATCAAGTTTATGTTTAGGAAGCCCTGTTACTATTACTGCTGGTACTGCAAGTACTTATACTTGGACAGGTTCTGCAGGTAATGGATTATCAAGTACTTCAGGATCAATTGTTTCTGCAACTCCTACAACTACTGGTAGCGTAACTTACACTGTAAATATGACGGCGGCTAATGGTTGTACAAATACGATTAGCCAATCTATACTTGTTAATCCAATTCCAGTTGCCAATGCTGGCGCTACAAATACACTTACTTGTTCAAACACAACTTTAACACTATCTGGATCAGGAGGAGGCACTTATGTTTGGACTGGTCCAGGGATAGTTTCAGGAGGCTCATCTGCAACTCCAATTATTAATGCTCTTGGCACCTATTCATTAGTTGTAACATCTGCAGCAGGCTGTCCTTCACCAATTTCCACAGTTTCAATTAGTCAAAATACGACTGCTCCAACTGTTGCTGGTGCAGTCTCAGCATCTTTAAATTGTACGGTTTTAAATGTTAACGTAAGTGCTACAACAGCAGCAAGTCCTGTTACTTATAATTGGACTGGTACAGGAATAACTTCAGCAACCAACATTAGTACAATAACAGTTAATCAAGGTGGCTCATTTAACTATACGGTTACAAATACAACAAACGGTTGTAAAACTGTTGGGGTTTTATCAGTTACTCAAAACACAACTGCACCAGTTGTTGCTTCAGCTAATACCGGTTCATTAAATTGTTCTACTCTAAGTATCAATGTTAGTGCAACAACCACAACAAGTCCAGTTTCTTATAATTGGTCTGGTACAGGAATAACGTCCGCCACAAATATTAGTACTATAACAGTAAATCAAGGTGGTACTTTTAATTATACGGTTACAAATACCTCTAATAATTGTATAGCAACTGGCTTACAAACAATCATTCAAAATACAGTTTCTCCAATTGTTGCCTCAGCAAGTAGTGGATCACTTAACTGTACGGTATTAAATATTAATGTTAGTGCAACCACCACAACAAGTCCTGTAACATACAATTGGACTGGTACCGGAATAACATCTGCTACAAACATTAGTACAATTACAGTCAACCAAGGTGGTACATTTAATTATACAGTTACAAATTCATCTAATAATTGTAAAACAGTGGGAGTACAAGCGGTTACTCAAAACACGGTTACACCTACAACTGTTGCAGGAACAACAGGTTCAATTACTTGTAATCCATCAAATACCATTACATTAACATCTACTTTAGCTGGCATGAATTATACATGGACAGCACCTGGTGGAAGTTCAATAGCAAGTGGAACAAACTTGCAAAATGCGATAGGTCAAGGATTAGGAACTTATACTATTTTTGTTTTAAACCCTTCAACGGGTTGTACTTTTCAAACTACAATTGCTGCAATTCAAAACACTACCGCTCCTACAGGCGTTAGTGCTGGACCAAATCAAACTATAACATGCTCGTCTGCATCTGTAACTTTAACAGGTAGTGCAACGGCACCTCCAGGCACAACTGCTAATTGGCTAGGAGGCGTAAGTGGTTCTGCAACAAGTTTCATAACCACAGCTTCATCAGCTGGAATATTTACCTTACAAGCTATTAGTCCAATTACAGGTTGTGTAACTACTTCAACAGTTCAAGTATTTGCAAGTGCTGGCTTCCCTTCGGTTACAGCGGCAGCAGTTACTACATCAATTACTTGTTCAAATACACTAGTCCCAATTAGTATTTCTTCAACCACCACTCCAATTTCAATATTATGGTCAGGACCAGGAATAACTGGTTCAACAACGACCCCTTCAACAACCGTTTCTCTTGGAGGAACTTACACAGTTGTAGTTACAAATACGCTAAGTTTATGTTCAACTACCTTAAATGTTATAGTGCCATCAAATACAACGGCAGTAATTACAACCGCAACTATTGCTCCTACAACTAGTCTTACATGTACAACCACTAGTTTAACTTTAAATGCAAGTCCAGCAGGATCACCATATTCAATTGTATGGTCAGGGCCAGGGATTGTATCAGGTGGTACTACAGCAAATCCAGTAGTAAATGTTGGAGGTAGTTATTCAGTAACTATTACAAATACTATTACAGGCTGTTCAGGTGTATCGGGGACAAAAATTGTAACTATACCGACTAATACAACGATACCAACTTTAACAGTAACTCCAAGTAATTACACTGTTACGTGTGCAACACCAACCGTTCAATTAATTTCAACTTCAACTGCAAGTCCTTTAACCTATACTTGGATTGCGGGAGGTGGAAGTTTAAGTTCGACTTCTATTTCGAACCCTGTTGCAAATGGTGGTGGTGTATATAGTTTAACAATTACAAACACAGCTAATGGTTGTACCGCAACTGCAAATGCTACCATAACACCCGATGCAAATGCTCCAATTCCAACAATCACTCCCACAAGCGGAACATTAACTTGTATGACATCATCAGTTAGTGCAATTATAACTGTAACAAATACGGCTGCTTCAAATCTAACCTACTCATGGAGTCCAACGCCTTTAACTGGAATAACAACAGCAACTGCATCATTCGGTTCACCTGGAACTTATGTTTGTTCAATAACAAATACAGTAAATGGATGCCCTGCTTCAATATCTATTACTATTTCGAGCAATACAGTTGTTCCTAGTATAACTATTACTCCAACTCAATCATTAACATGTGGAGCACCAACAACCGTATTATCAACTACTGTAACACCTAGCATTGGAATTACATATAATTGGAGCGGCCCTGGTATAGTTGGCTCAAATACTGGATCTTCAATTGTTGCAAATAGTTCAGGCACTTATTCAGTTATCGTATTAAATTCGATTACAGGTTGTACTGCCGTTGCAACTACTTCCGTTCTAAGTAATAGTTCATTACCTACATTAAGTGTTGCTGCTACAGGCTCAGTAATTACATGTTCATCACCTACCCTTTCTTTAAATGCCACCTCAAGTAGCACAAGTTCAATCGTTTGGTCAACACCAACCGGAACTGCCTCAAATCCAGTAATAGTAGGTGTTTCAGGTAATTATACTGTTAGTATTACTGATGCAGTTTCAGGCTGTACAAATAGTGTTGTGATTTCAGTTTCAGGAACAACGGTTGCACCAACACCAACAGTTATTGCAAACACATCTATACCATGTGGTGCAACAAGTGTAACATTATCAGCTAATTCAAGTTCAGGAGATACATATTCATGGACTGGGCCAAACATCATTTCAGGAGGAACAACCTCAAGTCCAACAGTAGGTCAATCAGGTATTTATACGGTAGTCGTAACAAGTACATTAACTGGTTGTTCATCTTCAGCTACTATTAGTGTTAGTCAAGGAAGTGTGACTGCAGCATTTACCGCAGATCCAACTTCTGGAATAGCTCCTTTAACGGTTAATTTTACTGATCAAAGTATTGGTGCTATAACTTTTAATTGGTCTTTTGGAAATGGAAATACATCAACCACTCAAAATCCAAATACAATTTATAATACAAACGGAACGTTTACAATTATGTTAATTGCCTCATCTGGGCCATGTTCAGATACAGCATACGCAACTATCGTTATAAATGATGGTTTAAGTTTAGAAATTCCAAACGTATTTACACCAAATGGTGATGGAACAAATGATTTCTTTTCTATTAAATCAACAGGTATAAAAGAAATTTCCTTACAAATATTTAACCGTTGGGGTGAAAAATTATATGAATTTACAGGACCAAAAGCTGCTTGGGACGGAATAAACACAAATGGTGGAAAAGTTACGGATGGCTCTTATTTCTATTTTGTAAAGGCGATAGGCTTTGATGATAAAGAAATAGAAAAACATGGTACGGTAAATTTATTTAGATAGTTTACTTCCAGATTTTATCTAAAAAGACTTTTCAATATGAAAAGTCTTTTTAGTTATTAGAAAATTTATAATTATATTTGTATTCTTAATTAAATGCACACGTGGCGTAATTGGTAGCCGCGCCAGACTTAGGATCTGGTCCGCAAGGGTGGGGGTTCGAGTCCCTTCGTGTGTACAAAAGCAGACACGTAACAAAATTGGTTACTGTCTGCTTTTTTGTTTGGGTTTGTTTGCCTTGCTATTAGCGACATTGCAAGTGCCACTTGATTTATTTCGGGAGTTCGGAAACTGCTGTTTTCACGTTGAAACAATAACCCTTGCGGAAACAACAATTCTTGCAATTCTATTTTACCCCTATATCCGTTACGTTCCCATATTGACGGGAGGTTTACTAATAAATTGCAGTATTTATTTAACTGTTTTTCGAGGTTCGAGTTTTTAAACTGATAGCCCTCCAATTCCTTATTAATTTCTAACCTTTCCTTTTTATATTTAACTATAAATTTTTGATATAAGTCCTTTTCAATTTCTCCTATTGCAAAACGTTCCTCTAAAGTTTCAACTTTTTTTGAAGCCTCTGATAATTTCACTTTAAGAATTTGAGCATCTGATTCATTCTCTTTTGCAGTTTTATCAAAGTATCTTAATAATTCATCTTTTACAGGCTCTTTATACTTTTCATCAATCGTATAATCTGAAAGCTCCTCAATAAATAAATTATTAATCGTTTTAGCGCTCTTATTACACTTACAACCAGTTTTGTTGCACTTGTAATACCAAAGCCCTTTTTTCTTTACTATATAGCCACAAAACGAACTACCACAATCCGCACACTTCATAAAGTTTTTTAAAGGCACTTCGCTAAAATCATTTCGCCTTGTTGTATTTCTATTTCTAATACTGTTAACTAGTAAAAATATTTCTTTTGATACAATACCCTCATGTCTTCCCTTTACTACTTGTCCGTCTAAAAGTTTATGTGCCATTAGACCGCAGTAAAAAGGATTATTAAATATATCACTCAATTGTTGCTTGTATAATTTTAATCCTAATACAGCTAACTTTGAAATTATTTCGGAATTGGTTAACCTATCTTCTGCTTTCCAATAAAATGCTTTTCGGATTAATTTTCCTTTTTCATTAATGGTAATTGTTTGTCGTTCAGACATGCTGGTATTATCTCTTTTTTTACGAGTTTTTTGGTCATACCCTAATGGAGCTTTACTAGACCAATAGCCTTGTGAAAGCATTTCTTTTGTACCCGATGTACATTTTTCACGCCTAAGGTCATTATCATATTCAGAAAAAATAAATTGCATATTTTGTTGCATCTTACCATTTGCCGTGTATGTGTCGCTTGGTTGTGTAACTGCAAATATTTTAATGTTCTCTTTTCTTAATTGGTCTGCTATATAAATGGCATTTGCACCTGAACGAGAAAAACGGTCAACACTTGCAACCATAATTAGTGAAATTTTTTCTTTACTCTTTCGGGCAAATTTCAACATTCGGTTAAATTCCTCTCGTTCATCATTTTGAGCGCTCTCAAACACACCTCCAAAATAAGCTAATATAATGTAGTCGTTATTTTCGCACTCTTGTTCAATTAATCGTTTTTGAGTTTCAAGACTAAATCCCTTTTCCTGTTCTTTAGATGATACTCTAGTATATATTAAACAATTTTTACCCTCTATGCGGTCTGCATATTTACCCTTTTTTGCAAACGGAATAAATATTTCTAAGTCGGTTTTCATGGCTCGTCAATTTCGTTGTTATTCGTTTGCTGTTCATTTATATATAAGTAATACAAAATTTTAGCTAAACGTTTTATAGTTTCTATTTCTTTTTCCGCTTGGGTTTCTGTTATATCTTCAAAACCCTTATATTTTTTTAGTTGTTCATAGGTTAATTCGTTTTGTGACGAATTATTAATCCCATTAATCTGTTTCATGGCTCATAACATTTAGCCGTTTTCAAAAAAAGAAAACAGCAGTTAAATAATACACCTTATATAAGGTGGTTAATTCGTTATGTGCCTATATCAATCCTTATAAAGAACGTTTTTGTTTTGTGCCAACTAATCCCAATTACAAAAAAGTCTGCCAAGACTTAAAATGTAATTTTCAATGCTTGTTCTAATTTTGTTATGATGCCTTTATTTTTCCTTACAGTTATTTCTGCAAATTCTCCTTCACTTAAAATGTTTATTATTTTTTGTTTCGTATCGACTGCCTTTTTTAAATCCAAACTTTTTATTTTCTTATCTTTAAAATGTATTTGTATACTTTCATAATCTCCTGTATGAATACATTCATATAATTTATTTTCGGGATAGGTTAAGAGCTGAATTTTAGCCATTACACTAAATGCTAAATCGGAACGTAAAAACTCACTTAATAATTTAGAAACTGATACTTTAATATACGTGCCTGTTTCCAATAAATTCAAATCATTGTCTGTGTATAAACTTTCTTTGGTTTTATCTAGTATTAAAAATTCACAATTTTGGAATACTGCCACCGAAATTGATTTTCGTTTTAAAATACTTTCTAATATAATGAGCTGAAACAAACTAACTCCTGTATCGGCAACGCTTTTGTTTTCATTGACTACAAAATCAATTAATTTTTTCTTTTCGGCTTCACTTATTCCTAATTCGTGAATGTAATTTTTGACTTGGTCGGTTTTACTAATAAAGCCTTTTAATTTAATGGGTTCAAATAGTTTAGTTTTTAAAGTAGCAATAAATGGTAAGGGTAAATTAAAAGTTCTTAATTGCTCAACGACTTTAATCCAAATATATTCTGTAAATGTAAAACGTCCTGCTTCTTGTATATTTTTATCTAATACATTTTCACTTGTCCACCAATTTAAAAAGCGGTGCGAAATTTCTGTTTGATTTCTTTTGAATAAGGGCAAATTGATATATTCTAATAACTCAACCGTTTTTTCTAGGGTTTCTTTGCCGAAAAAATCATTTAAGGATATATCGGGACGGATAGCCTTTAGGGTTGGTATTTCTTTTCGTTTGTTCATTTGGCAAATTAATAGATACGTGTTTCATTATTTTAACGTAAATCTACAAATTTAGTTACATATATACAAACTAATTAAAATAATTCAAATATTGTCAATTATGTTGATTTTAAAAAAAACAGCAATTAAATAGAAAAATCAAATGCCATTATTTTAAAAGCAAAATTTAAAAATTAGTAAAAATCATAGTAGAGCAAAATTACATCATATATGATAGTTTCAAACTAATAAACAAGTCGATAAATTAGTGTGTAATTGAAATATTAGGCAGATTTGTCGACTATAGAGTGCTATAAAACAGCTACGTCCTATGCTAATTCAAGCTTAACGCTATCTTTTTGGCATCTTTACTCAAGCTTTTTGGCATCTTTATGCCATCTTTGCTCAATCTTTATCTTATCTTTATTCAAACTCGTCGAAAGCTTGTTTGGTAAACATAGGTTATAAAATGACAATAATTTAAATATTGAATATACTTTATATTATATAAACACCTATTTATTAAAAAAACTGTATTTTAGATTTATGGAAGGAACATACCAAAATGTATTTTTGGAGGCGATTGATAGGACACTAAAATTCAAAATGGAATTGCCAAATGAAGATTTAGGGTTTTTAGGAAAGGCACAAAAGGCGTTTTCAAACACCGATAATGTGAAAGGTGTTTTTACTCATGTGCATAGGTCGCTGGGTGGTTTTACTGCTGAAGATTTAAAAGGAGCGTGTATTAAATACGGGATTTTAGCGAAACCTTATTTTGAAAATTATTTAGACACCAAAGCCGTTTTAACGGTGGGTTATGTAATTGATAATGGTACAGAACTGTATAAGTTTGGAGATACTGAAATAAACAACCTTATACGCCGTATGCCCGAAAAATATACAAAAGCGGTTGTACACGTTTGGCTTACCTTACCTAGTTTTGAGATAATAGATTTAACGTACTTAGAATCTAAACGAAATTTAGCAGGATTACCATTTAATGAAGAGATAGGTTTTTCGTATGTATTTGAAAGTGTAGAAAATTTATACCTTAAACAACGTTTGGTATATTGTCCTATGCTTGTGGGCGTGGATAGCCTATTTAAATTAGGTCTGGCTTCATTGGTAAATAATGAAGCATAAAAAAGCCCTAACAAATTAATGTTAGGGCTTTTTAATAAAATAAACTTTACAAAACTACTCTATTTCAAATTTAAAAAAAGTTTTGGATTTTGTTCGGCAATTAATCTGAAATTTTCCTCTCCAATGGTACTCCTAAGATTAATCGAAAACTCTTTGTCGCTGGTTTCCTGCTCCACCATATAGTAATCAGTTCCAAACAAGATTTTAGAGTTTAGAGTTGGGTCTTGTAAGGTAATGTTTAACAATGGTATTAAGTCTTTTTCAAATAGCGTATACGAAATATCAGTATAAGCATTTTTATATTTTCTTATGATGGTTTTTACTTTTTCAAACCAGTTCAACTCTCCCGAACTATCAATACTACTTTGTAAAAACTTTTGCCATTCATCAAAACCACCAAAGTGAGCCAAGTTTAATTTAAGGTTCGGATACTTTACAAATAAGTATTCGTAATTATCAGGGTCGGTATAAATATCAGTAAAGAATTTGTTTTTATGTTGCTGAAACACTTTCCCTGTTATGGGATGCTTTCTCATTTCATCGGTTACAGAGCCTTTGTAAAATACACCACCTCTAGCGCAATGAGAGGTAACAGGAATGTTATTTTTTTCTGCATACGCAAATACCTGGTCTAAACGTTCATCAAAAGGATAATAACCCAATGGTGGGTACATTTTTAATCCTGCAAAATTCTCCTCCTCGATATATTTACGAACCAATGAAAACAAACCCATCCGTTCAGGATGAATAAAAATGAAAGGCAAAATTAAATCTCTATAGGCTGGGTCTCTTTTAATCTTTGCTAATTCATCCAACTGGTCTTTATAATTTTGCTTAACATTTCCTGCTTTCATAAATTCCATATCCATTGGTAAAACACAAAATTTAGTATTATCAGGATAAAAGCTTTGCAACAATTTAAAAATTTCTAATTGTGATTTTAAATCGCCAATTTTTAAAAACTGATTGTATTTTTTAATTAATAAAGCGGTGTCCTTTTTTCCTAATACCGATAAAAATCGAGCAATACCATTTGATGTATTAACGCTTTGTAATAAGTTTGCTATTGGACGCAGGATAAAAGGCAAAAACCGATCAGGTACAATCGACCTATTAAAAATGTGCGTGTGGCAATTGATTATTTGAATATCCGTTTTCATAATCTTAATTTTTACAGGTTATTATATTCCTTTTTTTAAAGCCTCAATTAGATTATCAAAATCCTTTTCAAGTTTTCTGATTTCTGGAATGCTTAAATAATAGCGTGGATTGTATTTGGTTTCTGCTAAGAATATATTTTTGTATTTCTTCTTTTGCATTTTGTAATGAACATACGTTTCAAAAGCTCTTGCAAATAATTCGTTCCTACGAAAATAATATTCACTCAATTTGGCTTTTTTCAATCTCTCATAATACAGCGTATGTTCTTTTTGATTTTTCCATATTATCTTAGCTATTAATCTCTCCATTAAACCTTCTAATGAATTTTCTTTTAATAGTTGAACATTTGACTTAACACGTTCACTTCGTCCACCTGATAAAGCGCCACTATCTGTTTTATCTAAAAACATGCCTCCGAAATAATCCAAAGCGTGTCCGTATTCATGAGCAAAAGAACCAATACCGCCTCCAGCCGTTAATAAATCTGTTCGGTCAAATCCTTTACGTTTTGTACTTCCTGCTTTTGGACGTGAATAACGAGTGATGTTAATAGCGAATGTTTCTGCTTCAAAATGTGCTAAAGCGTTTCCTCTGCCTCTTGCTCCAAATGCA
>JAYVIS010000310.1:0-4587 GCA_043769975.1 Bacteroidota bacterium | reverse complement strand
TTAAAGAGAATTTTAAATATGGATGAAATGGATATTTTTCCGATGAGGAAAGAATATCCTCTTGAAGATCAAGGAAGAACAGATAAGAACGACAGTATGTTTGGTAGATAAGAAGTTAGACATCAGATTTCAGAAATAAGACATTAAAAGTCTTAAATCCTAAATCTTAAATCTTAAATCAAAAAATGAGTAAGCAAGAAAATAATACAGTAAATAAAGAGGTCATTGAGGAGAAAGAATATTCTACTCTAAACCTTGGGCCAACACACCCTGCTACACATGGTATTTTTCAAAATGTGTTGAAGATGGATGGAGAAATTATCCATGAAGCTACACCAACTATTGGGTACATTCACCGCGCTTTCGAAAAATTGGCAGAACGCCGCCCTTACGCTCAAATTACGCCTATTACCGATCGTTTAAATTATTGTTCATCTCCAATCAATAATATGGGTTGGTATATGACAGTTGAAAAATTATTGGGTGCTAAAATTCCTAAACGTGCCGAATACCATCGTGTTATCATTATGGAATTATCTCGTATTGCAGATCATATTATTTGTAATTCGGTAATTGGTGTTGATACTGGTGCAATGACTGGTTTCTTATACATTTTTCAATGGAGAGAAAAAATTTATGAAATTTTTGAAGAAATTTGTGGAGCTCGTTTAACTACTAATATTGGACGTATTGGAGGTTTTGATCAAGAGTGGAGTAAAAAAACTTGGGACTTAATTGATACATTCTTAAAGGAATATCCTAAAGGTTTACAAGAGTTTGCAAACTTATTAGAGCGTAATAAAATTTTTATGGATCGTACCATTAACTGCGGACCAATTACTGCAGAAATGGCCTTGAGTTATAGTTTTGTTGGACCAAATTTACGTGCAGCTGGTGTTGATTATGATGTGCGAGTGATGAATCCATATTCTTCTTATGAAGATTTTACATTTACGGTACCTGTAGGAACAAGTGGTGATACTTACGATCGTTTCATGGTTCGTCAACACGAAATGTGGCAATCATTAAGCATCATTGAACAGGCAATTAAAAAAATGCCAGAAGGTGCAATGCATGCTGATTTACCAGATTTCTTTTTACCACCAAAAGAGCAAGTTTACAATAACATGGAAGCCTTAATTTATCACTTTAAAATTGTGATGGGTGAAACAGATATTCCAAAAGGCGAAGTTTACCATTGTGTAGAAGGTGGAAATGGAGAGTTAGGATTTTATTTAATTAGTGATGGTGGAAGAACGCCATTTCGTTTACATTTCCGTAGACCATGCTTTATTTATTATCAAGCATATCCAGAAATGGTAAAAGGAATTATGTTAAGTGATGCAATCTTAACAATGAGTAGTATGAATGTTATTGCAGGAGAATTAGACGCATAAAGAAGTTTTAAATGATTAATGTTTAGTTTTTAATAGACAAAAAAATAAAAAATATAGTAACGAGTTAATAAATTAAGAACTAAAAACTCAACACTAAAAACTAATAAGAAATGAGTAGTCAAGTACACGGAGCACAAAAGTTTGATAACGCTAAACGCAGTGAAACTGTTTTTAGTGAAGATGCTATGAAAACTGTTCAAACCATTATTTCACATTATCCACCCGAAAAAATAAAATCTGCTTTATTGCCAGTTTTACATGTGGCACAAGCTGAATTTGGTGGTTGGTTAAGTCCTGAAACAATGGATTATGTAGCATCAGTTTTAAAAATAAAACCAGTTGAGGTTTTTGAAGTAGCATCTTTTTATACGATGTATAATTTAAAACCAATGGGTAAATGTGTTTTAGAGGTTTGTCAAACTAGTTCATGCTGGTTAAACGGAGCAGAAGATATTGTAAAATATATTGAGAAAAAATTAAACATTAAAGTTGGCGAAACAACTAAAGATGGGATGTTTTCTTTAAAAGTAGCTGAATGTTTAGGTTCTTGTGGAACTGCACCAATGTTACAATGCGGAGCAAGTTACCACGAAAATTTAACTTATGAAAAAGTAGATTCTATTTTAGAGAATTATAAAGCAGAAGGAAAATTAAAAAGTTATACTGACTTAGATTATAAAAATACACTTTAATATTTTGTCACTTCGAGCGAAGTCGAGAAGCTAAAAACAAAAAGAATTAAAAATGGGAAGAAAATTATTGATACATAACGACAAAGTGCCTAACATACATACGTTAGAAGTTTATCGTGCAAATGGAGGTTATGCTTCTGTTGAAAAAGCATTAAAAACAATGCAGCCAGATCAAGTTACTGATGAAGTAAAAAAATCAGGCTTGCGTGGCCGAGGTGGTGCAGGTTTCCCAACAGGAATGAAATGGGGATTTTTAGCTAAGCCTGAAGGTGTTAATCGTTATTTGGTTTGTAATGCAGATGAATCTGAACCAGGAACTTTTAAAGATCGTTATTTGATGGAAAAAATTCCTCACGCTTTAATTGAAGGAATGATTACATCATCTTACGCACTTGGTGCAAAATCATCTTATATATATATCCGTGGTGAATATTTTTATGTTGCTCGTATTGTTGAAGCTGCTATCGCTGAAGCTTACGCTGCAGGTTGGTTAGGTAAAAATATTTTAGGTACTGATTTCTCTCATGATTGTTATGTGCAAGTTGGAGGAGGAGCATATATTTGTGGAGAAGAAACGGCATTATTAGAATCATTAGAAGGTAAGCGTGGTAATCCTCGTATTAAGCCGCCATTTCCTGCAGTTGCTGGTTTATGGGGCTGTCCAACTGTTGTAAATAATGTTGAAACTATTGCAGCTGTTGTTCCAATTATTAATATGGGTGGAGAAGAATATGCAAAAATTGGCATTGGAAAATCTACTGGTACAAAATTAATTTCAGCATCAGGTCATATTAATAAACCTGGTGTTTATGAAATTGAATTAGGAATTACTGTAGAAGAATTTATTTATAGCGAAGAATACTGTGGTGGAATTCGCAACGGAAAAAAATTAAAAGCGATTGTTGCAGGTGGTTCTTCGGTTCCAATTTTGCCTGCTGCTTTAGCACTAACAACAGCTAAAGGCGAACCTCGTTTAATGACTTACGAAAGTTTAGCTGATGGTGGATTTTTAACTGGAACGATGTTAGGTTCAGGTGGTTTTATTGCAATGGATGAAGATACGAGTATCGTTAAAAATTTATTTACATTCTCACGTTTTTATCATCACGAAAGTTGCGGACAATGTTCGCCTTGCCGTGAAGGAACTGGTTGGATGGAAAAAATATTACAAAAGTTTTTAAACGGAACAGCAAACGAAAGTGATGTTGATTTGTTATGGGATATACAAAGTAAGATTGAAGGTAAAACAATTTGTCCATTAGGAGAAGCTGCTGCATGGCCTGTAGCTGCGGCTATTCGTCACTTCAAACATGAATTTATTGAAATAGCACAAAAGAAAAAGTTTGTGGATATTTCTCATTATGATCGTTTAAACAAATTGGTAAAAGCATAACATGAATAAAATAATATACATTTCACTTTTTTTGACATTATTTTTTAATCCAAAAACAAGTCAGGCGCAGGCTTGTGCTAGTGCAATCAATATTTATACATTTACCGCCGCAGGTGTCAATTATGAAATCGTAAAAGAATTAAAAACATGGGTTTTAGCTTCATCATGTGCTGTTGCTCGTGGTGGATCTTTAGTTCATATCGATAATTTAGCTGAACAAACTGCAGTGTATAATGCAATTGTTGCATCTGGTATTTCTTCAAGTTATCATGCTGTAGCTGATGGCGGAGGAGCATCTTATATTTGGATTGGAGCTACTGATAAAAATACAGAAGGGGTTTGGCTTTGGGATGGTAACAATGATAATATTGGAACCAATTTTTGGAACGGACAAGGATTAGCTGGTGCAGGAACAGGAAGTGTAGTTGGGTCAAATTATGTGAATTTTGGTGGAAAAAGTTTGTCGTCAATTAAAGAGCCAGATGATTATCTTTCTAACCAAGATTGTGCTGGTATTTGTTTAGGTTCTTGGCCTTATGGTATTGCTGGCGAATGGAATGACATTGCTGCTACTAATACGTTATATTATATTATTGAATACCCTATTTCAACAAGCATTACTGAGCCTACAGGTAAATTAGAAATTAAAGCATACCCAAATCCTGTTTCTAGTCAGCTTACTATTGAAGGTCGTTTTTCAGCTGTTACGCTAACAAACATTGAAGGGAAAAGAGTAAATGTTGCCATACTTAAAGCTGATAATAAAATGTTAGTTGATATGAGTCACTTACCAAGCGGTACCTATTTTTTAAAATGCACTGATTTATTAAATAATGAACTCACTAAACAAATTGTACTAAATAATCCTGAGCATAAATAAGAATTGAAATTAGTAGCATACATATTTATTTTTCTTTTTGTGAATGGTTCATTCGCTCAAGTTGATTTTGCTGATACAACTTGGTTTGAATCACATTGGAAAGAATCTAGTAAAGCTGTGGCAGATTATTATAGAGTTTACAAAAAAACAGATAAAGGTTATTTGGTTTATGATAAATTTATCAATCATAAAATCCAAATGATAGCTGAAGTATCTGAAATTAAA
>JAYVIS010000309.1:0-5683 GCA_043769975.1 Bacteroidota bacterium | reverse complement strand
CAAAAGAGGTCGAAAACTAATAATAAACACGCTATCTAATCCTTGATAAAGAGTGTCTTCTAGATTGAAAAAATATTTACTTGTACTCCCAGATGTAATTGGGTTTAAATAATCTTTTCCTAATATATTAAAATAATCATTGTAAAAACTAAAGGGTTGCAAATCTGTTGCTAGCGTTGCAAAGGTAGGATGCTTGAATCCTGAAACTTTTGTAGCGACTACTTTTTCATTTAAATTATCTGGAAAAATAAATGATCGTTCAGTTATTGACTCCATGATAATGATATGGGATTTTTCATTAAATGCACGTAACCTTTCAGACATCGAATCTCTAGGTAAAGAATCTTTAGTTGTTAAAACATTAGATACAAAATCGTAATGTGTTTTATTATAAGTACTGCAATTATAGGAACTAATTTCTTCGGGATTATTATTTTTACGATTTTTGCAAGCAAGTTTAATAATGCGATGCGCTGGATTTTCTTGTGCTAAAATTTTAATCTCATTAAATTCAAAGTCTTTTCTTTCCATTTTTATAAAAATTTCTGTTGTGTCGACAATAAAAAATTTCAATGGATTATATCCAACATATGAAAGAGAAATAAAAGAAATATTATTTTTTGATTTTATTTTGAAAACTCCTTCAATATCTGTCGTTGTCCCGTATGAAGAACCATTAATTGAAATACTAACAAAAGCCAAGGGTTCTTTTGTTTTGTAGTCAACTATTTTACCAGAAATATTTTGTTGACTATAACAATATTGAGAGCTAATTAATTGAATAACATAACATAATATTATTTTAATTCTAATAAATTTAAGTTTTAATACGCAATTTGGTTTCAATTATTTTGGTTTTGTTTAAATTAATTTCTTGCAGATAATGCTAAAACGAAGATTTAATAAAAATATTTGAAACTTATAATAATTTAAATGAAATATAAACTGAAAACTACTACTTTTCAGTAATTAATATTAAATTTTTTTATCATTTTAACAGAAAGTGGGAATTAAAAAATTACCCAGCCCAACCTTCTCTATCTAAACTTCTGTATTGAATCGCTTCTGCAATATGGTTGGTTTCAATGTTTTTAGAAGCATCTAAATCTGCAATAGTTCGTGCAACTTTTAAAATACGATCGTAAGCTCTAGCTGACAAGCCTAAACGTTCCATAGCAGTTTTAAGTAAACTATTACTTGCTTCGCTTAAGTTACAATATGTTTTTAAATCTTTAGTTCGCATTTGAGCGTTCGAATAAATTCCTTCGGAAGTATTATATCTTTCTGTTTGTAATTTACGAGCTCTAATTACTCGCTTACGAATTTCAGAACTTGGCTCGCTGTTTTTTTCTTTACTCAACTCACTAAAAGGTACTGGAGTAACTTCAACATGTAAATCAATCCGATCTAATAATGGTCCTGAAATTTTATTTAAATATTTTTGTACAACACCTGGTGCACACACGCAATCTTTTTCGGGATGGTTATAATACCCACACGGACAAGGGTTCATACTTGCCATCAACATAAAACTCGCAGGATATTCAACACTAAATCGTGCTCTCGAAATAGCCACTACCCTATCTTCTAAAGGTTGCCGCATGACTTCTAAAACGGTCCGTTTAAATTCTGGTAATTCGTCTAAAAATAAAACGCCATTATGAGCTAACGAAATTTCTCCTGGTTGGGCATTCATTCCACCACCAACCAAGGCCACATCACTTATTGTATGATGCGGACTTCGAAACGGACGCTTGGTTACCAAGCCAACCGTTTTCCCTGTTCGGCCTGCAACGCTATGTATTTTGGTTGTTTCAAGAGCTTCATCTAAAGTTAATGGTGGTAAAATAGAAGGCATTCGCTTGCTTAACATGGTTTTACCTGCACCTGGAGGTCCAATTAAAATAACATTATGTCCGCCAGCTGCGGCAATTTCTAAAGCACGCTTAATATTTTCCTGACCTTTTACATCATTGAAATCAAATTCATTATCATCCAATTTTGTTGCGAACTCATCTTCTATATTTATAGTGGTTTTTTCAAGTGTGCCTTTTTCATTAAAAAAATCAATTACTTGTTTAATGGTTGAAACTCCATAAACTTCCAACCCATCAACTACTGCGGCTTCTTTTGCATTGGTATCAGGTAAAATAATTCCTTTAAATCCTTCTTGTTTTGCTTTTATAGCAATAGGCAATGTTCCTTTAATAGGTCTTAGTTCACCATCCAAACTCAACTCTCCCATAATTATATATTTCCCCACATTTTCCGAAAATATTTGTTCGGAAGCCGCTAAAATGCCAACGGCAATAGTTAAATCATACGCTGAACCCTCTTTACGAATATCAGCAGGCGCCATGTTAACCGTGATTTGTTTTCCCGGAATTTTTAATCCATTATTTTTTAAAGCAGCATCAATACGTTGGTGACTTTCTTTAACAGCGCTATCTGGCAATCCAACTAAAAAGAAATTTATTCCTTGCGAAATATTTACCTCAACAGTAACAGTTGTTGCACTAATACCCTGAACGGCACTCCCAAAAGTTTTAACAAGCATAGTCTAATTTTTTAGCAAACTTACTATGTTATATACTAATTGATTGCTACAAATAATAGCAAACATAAAAAAGCCTCTGAAAATAGAACATTTCAGAGGCTTTAATTAAAAAAATTAAAACTATTCAATAATTAATTTACGAGTGTTTTTTTCATTTTTATAAATAAGATTTACAAAATAAATTCCACTTTGTAATTTAACATCATTAATATTAATGTTGTTAAATCCATTAAGAACGTCTATTGTTTTTGTACAAACATTTCTTCCTGTAACATCCGTTATTATCAACTTATATTTTTCAGTAACATTTGATTCAATCATTAAATTAAATTCGCCCTTTGAAGGATTAGGTGCTAAAATATATTCGAAGTTAGAAGCTGAACTTTCATTCAACCCAACCGTTGAAACAGCATAACAAGGAGTTCCTATTCCAGTAGTATAAGTAGGACTTGCAATATATGTCATATTAGAGAAATCGATATAACAAGCATAACGCATACTGTCAATAAATGGATTACGATTTCCTTGTAATGAATCTAAAAAATCATTTCTTGAAATTTCGAATGCATCAGGTGGATCTTGGTAATGCCATTTTTTTAAAATATTTTGATCTTGACCGTATGCAATAGTTCCTGAAATAGGGTTTCTAAATTTCCAATTTTGAGAAACTCCAAAAGCATTATTTTGAGTATTATATGCGGTTGCCATATACATGACTGCTCTAGCAAAATCGCCTTTATGATTAGAACGAGGCTCAAATACTGTTTGTCCTAAACTGTTTTGTCCACGTTTTGATAATAAAAATGAACTTGACACTGTGGTAACTTCTCCCATTGGATAATTACTTCGTACGGCGTTAACATCATCTTGATTAGTTGGAAATAGATGATGTTGATCGTTATATTCTTTTCGCTCAACATTATTTGGTGCTGGCCCACTTCCATCAGAAGGATTAGTTGGCATCCAATTATGGCAGTAACTATGCTCACGACTGATGTAAGAAAAAGTAAAAGGTTCAGTATAAACATAATTCTCACTGCTATAAACACAAGTCACTACTTTTTGACCAGCAGTCGTATCGCGTGCTGTAAACAATTTAATCATTGTTTCATCATAATTACCATAAAAGATTGATGTATGAGGATAAATTTGTGCGCTTAAAGAAGTTAAGAAAGTTGGATTAGTTACATTTAACGACGTATACTCGCTTACAGGTTGCATAGAACCAAGTGCTGTAAAATTACCAGTTAATGGAGCAGTTTGGTTATAATTAGTAAAAACACCAGATCCGTTAAAAGTAAAAATTGCAATTTGATATTGTAATGCTGCATAAATATTACTTAAACCTAAACTAGTAGCGTTACCAGAAAAAATTACTTTACTTGACCCAATTGCATCACCAACTTGATAAGCAACACCATCAACAGGAACATCTACGATTGCAGAACCACCTTGTTTTTTTAGAATTAAATAACCATTTGGAGAACCAGTTGCAGCTACAAAATTAGACATTGCTCTGTATGATTTTATTCCACTAAAAGTTAAACCTGTAGCTTGAGTTGTTGGAGCAGTAGCATATAATCCACCAATACCGTTAAGATTAATTACATATGCACTTTCATTAACATCATTATTATTGATGGTCATTATTGCAGAACGAGTTCCTGCAGCTGATGGATTAAAAGATAGTGTTAACGGAATAGTTGAAGAAGCGCCAACTATTGTTGGTAAAACTGCAGGTGCTGAAACAGTAAAATCTGCCGCATCTACACCAGTGATTAAAATTGAAGAAACAGAAAGAGTATTAATTGATCCCAAATTTTCAATTGTAAAATTAACTGCAGTTGGTGTTCCAACAGCTGAATTAAAAGGGGAAGATGCTCCACCTGTTAAAATTGTTGTTAAACCTTGTTTTACATTTATTTCTTGAGCTGTTACTGGAGCTGCTGTAATATTAATATCATCAAGACCAACATTATTACCAGTAACTTTGGTAGTAAAAATCCAACGTAAATAACGAGAGCTTGGATTTGGAGTTACTGTATACTGAGTATAAGCTGAAGAACTTAGCGTATTTGAATACGTTTGTAATGCTGTCCAGGTAACACCCAAAACTGATTCTTCAAGAGTAAAAACACCTAACCATCCGCCACCAGTATTCCAACCTTTCACATAATAGGAAACTACTCCCATAGGATCAACTGTATTTATTTTAACGTATTCGCCAGCTATATCTAATTTTGCTGCAGTACCAGTAAACCCAGTAGGATAAGTAAATGTACCGCCAATATTTGTACTCCACCCTGGTTGCATAACAGTAGTAGTAAACGCATTGAAATTTTCGAATGACGGCAATGGAGCCTGAGCAGTTACACCGTAACTAATGGCTAATGCTGAAATTAGGATTTTGATTTTTTTCATTTGTTTTATTTTAGTTATAATTTAAAAAGTTAGTTTGGTTCCAAAAATGAATGTGCGACCCGTTCCAAAAAACACAGTAGAAGAGGTTGCATTAAAACCTCCTCCAATACCATTGTTTTGAGCATCATTAATATATATTGTATTTAAAAGATTATTTATAGTTCCATAAATATTAACTTTAAATTTACCAAATGGCAATTCATATCCTGCGTTAAAATCAACTAAGCCATAAGCAGGCATTTTCCAACTTTGCCTTCCTTTATTAGCATCTTGAAGATCAACTGCTGAAAAATTCGCGTAATTATTTGCAAAATAAGTGAAACGTGGTTTTAAATAAAATCCTTTGATTGGCATATATCTAAATGCTCCACTAAATTGAGTTTGAGCAGCATCACCAACTTTTACATTTTTAGCATCATAATCAATTTCTTCAATCAAAGCTCCATTTTCATCGGTAACATTTATAATTCCACCCGAAACATATTTCCAATCTCCAAATGAAACTACTCCTTCTAACTCTATTTTTTTAAATGGCTTGTAAGTTCCTTCAAACTCAATTCCTTTATAAGTTAAATTAATCCCATTTATATTATAGACATCTCCATTTAAGTCAGTTACTGTCCGTTGTGGTTGATTTTGCCACGCAGTGTAATATGCATTAATATTACAATAAAATTTATTATACTTTAATCCATATCCTAATTC
>JAYVIS010000308.1:0-10829 GCA_043769975.1 Bacteroidota bacterium | reverse complement strand
CTGGAGAAACAATTCCAGCAGAATACATTCAAAAAATTGTTGATTCATCAAATTTCCAAAGTGGATTGGCTACAATAAGACAAATTGGTTTATCAACTTTAGATATGGCATGGCATAGTCAAGATCCAAAAGATATTATGAGTGTAAAAGATTTTGAAACGAAGGTGATAGCTAAAACTGATTTACTTGATATTGTACCTGAAACTTGTACGTCATGTTCTTTTTCTCATATTTTTTCTGGTGGATATTCTTCAGGGTATTATTCTTACAAATGGGCTGAGGTTATTGATGCCGATGCTTTTGAAGCCTTTAAAGAAAAAGGAATTTTTAATAAAGAAGTTGCTGATTCGTTTTATGAAAACATTTTATCAAAAGGTGGTAGCGAACATCCTTCTATCTTATATAAAAGATTCAGAGGCAGAGAGGCTGATCCCAAAGCTTTATTGAGAAGAGCTGGTTTGGTTAAGGAATAATTTGAGAGATTATATTATTGTTTTACTTAACAGCAATAACTGAAATCTCAATATTAACTTCCAAAGGCAATTTTACGACTTGAACAGTTTCTCTTGCTGGATAGTTAGCACTAAAAAATGAACCATATACCTCATTCATTTCTGAAAATTGGTCTAAATTCTTCATGTAAATTGTAGTTTTAACAATATGTGATAAATCCATACCGGCAGCATTTAAAATGGCAGAAATATTTTCCATCACTTTTTTTGTTTCACTTTTGATGTCACTTGTAATTAATAAACCAGTTTTCGAATCTTTTGCAATTTGACCTGACACATAAATCACATTTCCTTTATTTGAAACAACAATTGCTTGGCTGTATGGTCCAATAGGTTTCGGCGCATTTTCAGTAACAATTACTATTTTTTTTAATTTGGTTAGAGTGTCTTTAGGTTGAATTGCAATTTTTAACCGTTCTGATACAAATGAATTTGAAAATATGGAATTTGTGTTTAATACTAATTGTATTATAAGCATTATGATGCTTAAAGAATTGAAGTGAAATAGTTTCATTTTTTATTACTTAACCGCTATGACAGAAATTTCAACATTAACATCTAATGGTAATCTTGAAACTTGGACAGTTTCTCTTGCTGGAAAATTACCACTAAAAAAAGAACCATACACTTCATTCATATCTCCAAAATAATTCATGTCTTTCATGAAAATGGTTGTTTTAACCACATGTGTGAAGTCCATTTCTGCTTCACTTAAAATTGCGAAAACATTTTCCATTACTTTTTTTGTTTCACTTTTAATATCGCCCAATATTAATTCTCCTGTTTTAGAATCTTTAGCAACTTGGCCAGAAACAAATAACATATTGCCCGAAGCTGGAACCATGTTTGCATGACTATATGGCCCAATTGGTTTGGGAGCATTTTCTGAAGTGATAACTGTTTTCATAATTTGTTTTTTTTGATTTTAAAAATACGAACTTATTTATGAATTTGCGTTAAGGATTGTAGTGAAAATCCTTTTTGTGAGGAACGAACAGAAAGATTGAAACGAAAAGCCTGACCCTTAGGGGAACGCCCAAATAATTTTACCCAACTTGAAATTCTTTACTATGTTTGTTGGATGCGAATAAACGATGTTATATTAGAAATTAAGAATTACCAAAATAGTTCTGTCCATAAATCAGCTTTAGATATTTTTAGATTATTAGAAACTAACAAAACTTTGTTTGTAGGAAAAATGGATAACGATAATTTCAATCATTTACTTAATGGTTTCGAGAATTTGAGTTATGCAGATCCTAAAGAATATATCACCACAAGTTATCAAAGAGACTTTCAAACTAATTATGATTTATTGGTGTTTTATTTAGATAGAATAATTTAATGGCTAACAATTAATTTTTCACTGTAAAATTTAGAATAGTCATTGTTAAATACTTGTATTAAGTAATTACCATTAGGTAAATTAAATACAGGAATAGTAATGTCAGATCCATTTGCATTTGCGCTTATTATGTTTCTTCCAGTTAAATCCTTTATTTCATAATATGTCGTTTCTAAACCTGATAATTTTAGGTGACAATAATCATTAGCAGGATTTGGATAAACATTTACAAAGTCTTGATTTTTATATATCGTTTCAATATCAATTTGTTTACTTGAGAGGATAATAGGGTATAAATTAAATTTTACATTCATCGAATCGCATTTATGTATCACTTGTGTTTGGTTGTAGTTAGAATAAGGAGGTGATTGAGATTGAGCATCGCCAATTACTAACATAAGTCTTCTGTTATTTGGTGTCCAATTCATTTCTTCTACTGTTTTAACTATACCATCATTCACTGATTCTGCAACATCAGGATTGCCAATTGTAGAATAAGTTTCCATAAATCTTCTAATATCGTTTGTGTTGGTCGTTAAATTTATTTTATTGTACCATAGATCATAATGATAATTTTTGTCCCCATAAAAGGCCATTCCGATTTTTACATTATTAAAATGTGATAAATAGTCCATTATCATATTTAAATTGTTTTTTACCATGGAGATATCATCATCCATACTACCTGTTTTGTCTATTAAAAAAACAATATCAGTTCCTTCGTTAATTCGAGAAGTTAAAATTTCCATAATTGATAACATTACTTCATTCGAATTGTCAGCAAAATAAGAACGGCCATGAAGCGAATCTGATAGTGCTGAGAAATATGATACCGCTAATTTGTTGTAAATAGTTTTATCAAATAATGGAGTTATTAAATTAAGAGAGTCAATAATAGCATCATTAATTACATATTTTGATTTTAATTCATTTAATGAATCTTTTTCAATTGTATGTTTCTGTATTCTTTGATTATATTGCTTTTTTGAAATAGGTAATTCATAATTCACTGAAGGTGTTTCATTTTGTTGTATCGTAATAGGTTTCGCTTCCTTAGTACTAGCTGTAACATTAGGTATTGTTGCACTTTCTTCTTTTGAATTTTGACAGGAGAAACTAATAAAAAATAAGATAAAAGTTAAAATAGAGTAGACTAATTTTATCATAATATATGGTTTTAGTGGATTAATTAATATCTAATTGATATATATAACTTATAAAGGCTAAAGAAGTTACAAAAGAGATTAAATTCTGTTAACTTTGTTGATATATTACGATAAAATGAAATTTGAAGAGTACCACATTATCCCTGAATTAAAACAAAGTTTACAAGAGTTAGGATTCAGACGCCCAACTGATATTCAGTTTAAGGCAATTCCCAATATTTTAAATGGAGAAGATGTTTTAGCCATTGCACAAACGGGCACTGGTAAAACTGCTGCATTTGCTATTCCAATTATTCATTTAATTTCGAATGCCGGAACTAGACAAGGCGTGCAAGCTATTGTAATGGTGCCAACACATGAATTAGCGATTCAAATTACAGAAGTTTTTGAGAAATTAGGAAAATATACAGATGTTAAAACGCTTGGTATTTATGGTGGAGTAGAACAAGATCCTCAAATAAAAAAATTACACGAAGGTGTAGATATTATTGTTGCAACGCCAGGAAGGGTTTTTGATTTAGTTAATCAAGGCTATTTAGTTTTAAGAGATATTAAAGTTTTAGTGTTGGATGAAGCCGATTTAATGTTGGATTTAGGTTTTTATAAGGATATTGAAGACTTAATAAAATATTTGCCTCGTCAGCGACAAACTCTTTTTTTCTCAGCAACTATTAACGAAAAAATTAAAAAGCTGGCTTATTCAATTGTTAGAAATGCCATACGCATACAAATTTCGCCTAAAGATCCGGTTTCTAAAAACGTAACGCATTCGGTTATGTTTGTGAGTATGGATGATAAGCGTTTCTTTTTAGAACGGATAGTAAATGAAAATCCAGAGAGTAGAATTTTAGTTTTTGTAAGAACCAAAGTGCGTGCTGAGCGTGTTTTTGATGCCATGAATAGAGTTGGTATTAAAACGCAAACCATGCACGGAGGCAAAGATCAGGAAAGTAGAATGGATGTGATGACCGAATTTAAAAACGGAACATTTAAAGTTTTAGTGGCTACTGATATTAGTGCGCGTGGTGTTGATATTGCAAATGTTGATTACGTAATTAATTATGATTTACCAGATGTTGCCGAAAACTATGTGCATAGAGTAGGGCGAACAGGACGTGGGACTCAAAAAGGTGTAGCAGTTTCACTTTGCAGTCCGGAAGAAAAGCCTTTATTGGAGGAAATAGAGCAGTTTATGGATAAAAAAGTAAATGTGTTACATGTTGATAGAGCTGATTATTCGGAAACATTAGCATTAACCGAAGATGTAAATGGTAATTGGAAACAATTATTACGCGAAGCCGAACACGAAGAAAAAAAATATAAAGGAAAAAGTAAGAAGAAAAAATAATCGGATTTAAAATAATAAAAATGAAAGTAGATAAATATATAGGATTAAATGGATTTACGTCTCGCCGTAAAGCCTATGACATGATTGAGAATAAACGGATTTTAGTTAATGGAAAATTAGCAAACTTTAGTACTAAAATAAAAGATGGTGATGAAATTTTAATTGATGGGATTCCTTTAACTCAAAAAGAATTTACACCAACTTACATCGTTTACAATAAACCAAAAGGTATTGAATGTACAAGTGAGAAAATAGAAAATAATATTATTGATGCCATTGGTCATACGCAAAGTATTTACCCAGTTGGCCGTTTAGATAAAGAATCGGAAGGATTAATTTTATTAACGAACCATGCAGAAATTATAAATAAAATTGGAAATTCAAAATACGAGCACGAAAAAGAATATATCGTAACGCTTAATTTACCTGTTAGAACGCAATTTTTAAAAGAAATATCAGAAGGCATAAACATACAAGGTGATATCACAAAACCTTGTAAGGTAAGTAAAGAGCCAGATGCTAAACGTATTTTTAGAATTACATTAACTCAAGGTTTAAACCGTCAAATTCGTCGTATGTGTAATGCGTATGATTATCAGGTTATAAAATTACAACGTGTACGAGTGATGAATATTAAATTAGATAAGCTTAAAATCGGCGAATGGCGTGATTTAACGGCCGCTGAATTAGAAGAATTGATGGGGCAATTGGTTTAAAAATTGTATTTTTTTTAAACTTAATTTCTTAAAATGATGAGTTGTTCAACAGCTCATCATTTTCTTTTACAAAAAATCCATTTTCAGTTTGGTTCATAAAATGAATCATTGCCAAAGCAACTTGTACATCATAAATGGCTCTGTATTTTTTAGGAATTAAAAATGAAAGTGTCATCATAATAAATTTACTGACAAGTTCACCGAATCTAAATTCTTTACGATCTCCTAAAAGTAATGAAGGACGGATGATATAGGTAGAATTAAAACCGATTGCTTTAATGGCTTCTTCCATTTCTCCTTTTGTTTTATTATAAAATATGTTCGAATTTTTATCTGCACCCATTGCAGAAACAACAGCAAAATGATTGACGCCATTTTCTTTTGCTACCTTTGCAACATTTACTACATAGTCTAAATCTACTTTACGAAACGCTTCTTTGCTACCAGCTGTTTTTATGGTTGTGCCTAAACAACAAAACAAATCATCAGCTTTTAATACTGTTTTATCAATAGCATCATAATTAAAAACTTGTTGTTTTATTTTGGGATGGTTGATGTTTAATGTTTTTCTAACTAAAATAATTACAGTTGAATACGCATCATTTTTTAATAATTGTTCAGTAACTTTTTTTCCAATTAATCCAGTTGCTCCTAATACGATTGCTGTTTTCATTTTAAGCGTTTTAATATTGTTTGATGTAAGATAGGTTATATTTTTATTTGGGCGTTTCCCTTCGGGTCAGGCTTTTCGTTTCAATCTTTTTGATCGTTCCTCTCAAAAAGGATTTTCACTTCAATCCTTAACGCAAAAATTAGTTAATCATTTCCAAAAATTCATTTTCCTTAATTAATTTTACACCGAGTGATTGAGCTTTCTTTAATTTTTCAGGACCCATATTTTCTCCGGCTAAAATAAAGCTTGTTTTTTTAGAAATAGAACTCGAATTTTTACCACCATTCAATTCAATCATTTCTTTGTATTGCTCGCGACTATGCTTTTCAAAAACACCACTAATAACAAAGGTTAACTCTTTTAATTTTTCTGTTCCTCCTTGCTGTTGTTCATCGCTTAATTCAAATTGTAAGCCAGCCTGTTTTAGTTTTTTTATAATGTGTTTGTTTTGTTCATTCTCAAAATAATCTGCAATACTAATGGCAATTATTTCACCAACTTCGTCTATTTCTAATAATTCTTCTTTTGTTAATTCTAATAAACGATCCAATGATTTTACTTTTTTAGCAATTTTTTTAGCGGTCGTTTCTCCAACATGTCTAATGCCTATAGCATATAATACACGTTCAAATGGCACTTTTTTACTCGCTTCAATTCCTTCAATTAAATTGTTTGCCGATTTTTCTGCCATGCGTTCTAAAGGCAATAATTGTTCTTTTTTTAAATCATATAAATCAGCAATGGTTTTTACTAAACCCGCTTTATATAAATGTACAATAGTTTCTCCTCCTTTTTCTACAAATACAAAATCGCCAACTCTGACATCTAATTTTTCAATAATATCCGCGTTGTGTAAAGACGCACGTTTCACAGTAGTTCCGCCTAAAGCAACTGGTTGTAAATTTGCAACAGGAGTAATCGCACCAGTGCGTCCAACCTGATAAACAATACTTAATAATTCGGTACTAACTTGTTCGGCTTTAAATTTATAAGCAATGGCCCAGCGTGGTGATTTGGCAGTAAAACCAAGGTTTTGTTGCTGGTTATAATTATTTACTTTAATCACAATACCATCAATATCATAAGGTAAATGGTAACGTTGTTTGTTCCAATAATTAATAAAATCAATCACTTCATCAATACCATGACATATTTTTGCATCATCCGAAATTTTAAAACCCCATTTTTTTGCAGATTGCATATTTTCAAAATGCGATTGATGTGGTAAATTTTCTCCTAATAAATAATATAAAAAGCAATCTAGTTTTCGTTTAGCAACTTGAGCCGAATCTTGCATTTTCATTGAACCTGAAGCTGCATTACGAGGGTTTGCTAGTAAGGCGTCACCAAGTTCTTCACGCTCTTTATTAATAGAATCAAATACTGGGCGAGGCATAAATATTTCGCCTCGTATTTCAAATAATGGCGGAAAATTTCCTTTTAGTTTTAAGGGTATAGACTTGATTGTTTTGGCATTAGTTGTTACATCATCTCCTTGCACGCCATCGCCACGTGTAATGGCTTGTTTCAAAATGCCGTTTTCATAAATTAAACTGATGGATAAACCATCAAATTTTAATTCGCAAACATATTCTATTGGTTCATTAAATAATCCATTAGAAATGATGCCTAATCCTTCACGAACTTTTCTGTCAAAATCAATTAAGTCTTCCTGATTATAGCTATTACTCAATGATAACATCGCGTATTGATGTTTGACACTTGCAAATGATTTGGTTATTTGTCCCCCAACACGCTGACTTGGAGAGTTTTGTGATAGAAATTCAGGAAATTGATTTTCTAATTGAATGAGTTCTTCTAGTAGTTTGTCAAATTCAAAATCGCTTATAGTTGGTTTATCTAATACATAATAATGATGATTATGCTGTTCTATTTCAGCAGAAAGGTCTTCTATTTTATGTTGCGCTTCTTTAGGAGTCATATTTCAGTTGTAAAACTTTAACAAATTTGATATTTTTAATATAAATTACATAGTATATTTGTAAGTAGAAATTAACATCTTGAAAAAGCAATTACATAAACTTATTTTTTCACTCATCGTTTGCACGTATGTGTTTTCTGCTGTGGGTATTAAAATTGTTGCACATTACTGTGGTGGCGAATTAGAGAAGATTGCTTTATTTTCAAAACCAACTTCATGTTGTGGAGGAGAAGAAGATTCCGACATGGCTGAAGATGATGGCTGTTGTCAGAATGATTCAAAACATGTTGCTTTCAAATCTGATTTCACCTTTTTTACATTAGTATCAGATTGTAAAGCTTCAGTTACCGATTTATTTATTATCCCGAATCAACAAGAGTGTTTGTCCTTAACCCAAATTCCTCTTTCTGTTTTCCTAATCAATAAAAAAGATCATCCACCTAATCGGGTTCAGAATGATATTGTTTCTACAAGTAATTTAAGAATTTGATTTTAGCGAAGTTCTATAAATTGCTTTTTTGTCGTTGAACTTCAATTTTTAAATACTCACAGACCAATGTCTGCTTCGCTTTTAAAATTTTGTTCGTCTAAAAAAATCTAATTTTCAGAACTCCTCTTTTTTTAATTTGTCAATTTTATTGACCCAATAATTTATTATCATAAATCAAATCTTAAATTTAAAAATCATGAAAACTATAATCATTCTATTAAGTCTTTTTTGTTCAATAACAGTAAAGTCTCAAACAACCATCAAAACATCTACTGTTTCAGTAAAAGGAAATTGTGGCGAATGTAAAGAACGTATTGAAAACGCTGCAGATATTAAGGGCGTTAAAAATAGTGTTTGGAGCGAAACGACACAAGTGTTATCTGTCACATACGATTCAAAAAAAGTAAGTTTAGAACAAATAGAAAAAGCTGTTGCAAAAGCCGGTCATAAAACGGCTACTCAAAAGGCTGATTCTGCTAGTTATAAAGCTTTGCCAAGTTGTTGTAAATACGAGTCTACCGACTGTAAGAAAAAGTAATGCGATTATTAATTTTTCTCTTAATACTTTGTGCAACACCAAGTTTTGCTCAACTAAAAGGTCGTGTTTTAGAAATCAATTCTAAAAGCGATACTACTACTGTTATTGGAGTTGTGTTGTTTTGGAAAAATACGCAAATAGCTTCAACAACAAATGAAAATGGACGTTTTTCAATAAATACAAATGCTATTACAAATCAATTAATTGTAAAAGCTTTAGGTTATAATACGGATACAATAAGTGTTTCTGATACTTCTAAATTTATAACGCTTATTTTAAAAAGTGGGGTAGAATTAAATGAGGTTCAAATAATTTATGAAACAAGCGGCACCGAATTTTCTTACTTAAATCCAATAAAGATTGAAACCCTTGGTGAACGCTCTTTAATGAAAGCCGCTTGCTGTAATTTATCTGAAAGCTTTGAAACAAATCCAAGTGTGGACGTTAATTTTGCCGATGCAATTACCGGAACTAAACAAATTCAAATGCTTGGTTTATCCGGACAATATGCGCAAATTACTAAAGAAAATATGCCTTATTTAAGAGGTTTGGCAAGTGGTTATGGTTTAAGTTTTGTTCCTGGAACGTGGATACAATCCATACAACTTAGTAAAGGTGCAGGTTCTGTCATTAATGGTTACGAAAGTTTTACTGGACAAATAAATACAGAATTACAAAGTCCTGAAACATCCGATAAAATAAATTTCAATACGTATGTTAATCAAAATGCACGAAACGAATATAATTTAAATGTGAAACACCGTTTCAACGAAAAATTTTCTGCTGGAATTTTGTCTCATGCAAGTTTTAATCCTTTAGTTCAAGATATGAATGGTGATGGTTTTGCTGATATTCCAATTGGAAAACAATACAATATCATGAATAAGTATAGCTACAATACGGGCAAAGGATTTGAAGCGCAATTTGGAGGTGCTTATCTACAAGATAGCAGAACAGGCGGTCAGTTTACGTCAACTGTAAAATCAGATACCGCTGCATTATATAAGCTTAATATTGAAAATAAAAAGTGGGAAGTATTTAGTAAAACTGGTTTTGTTTTCAAAAAGAAACCTGCAACCAGTATGGGTTTACAATTGTCCTATTTAAATCACGATCAAAATAATTCGTATGGTGTAAATGCATATAATGGTTTACAAACTACTTTTTATGCAAATTATATTTTTCAAAGTTTTATTAAAACAACCAATAATACGTATAAACTTGGAGCAAGTTTTATGAATGATAAAACGGATGAGACGTATAAATTATTTCAGTATAAACGAGATGAAAGAGTAGGTGGAGCATTTGCTGAATTTGCTCACAATAATGGTGAGAAATTTAATGTAGTTGCAGGTTTACGTGCCGATTATCATAATTATTATGGATTGTTTTTTACACCACGTTTGCATTTGCGTTATGCATTAAATAAAAGTAAAACTGTATTTCGTTTAAGTGGTGGAAGAGCCTTAAAAACAGCAAATGTGTTTTCTGAAAACATGGCATATATGGCAACGTCTCGCGATTGGATTATAGAATCGAGTGATTTAAAAATGCCTTATGGTTTAAACCCTGAGGTTGGTTGGAATTACGGATTTAATTTTACACAAAAAATGAAGTTAAATTTTAAAGACGCTTATGTGACAGTCGATCTTTATAGAACTGATTTCACACAACAAGTAGTGGCTGATGTCGACAAAAATACGCAGCAAGTTTGGTTTTATAATTTAAACGGACCTTCTTATTCAAATACAGCACAAGCCGAATTTGGTTGGGAAATTCGAAAACGGTTGCATGTAAAAACTGCTTATCGTTATGTAGATACAAAAGTAAATTATAAAAGTGGGTTAATGCAAAAGGCATTTGTGTCGGCTCATAGGGCATTTGTAAATGTAGGTTACGAAACCAAAAAGAAACATTGGTTGTTTGATGCAACGTTGCAATACAATGGTAAAAAACGTTTACCGCAAACGGACTTAAATCCAACTGAATATCAAAGGGCTTCATACTCACCAGATTTTTATAATGTGTTAGCTCAAATTACTTACATCACAAAAATTAAAAAAGCTGATTTCAATATTTATTTGGGAGTTGAAAATGCC
>JAYVIS010000307.1:0-2355 GCA_043769975.1 Bacteroidota bacterium | reverse complement strand
TTACAATATCCTTAGGCCTGTAATACACCATACTTTTTGGCAGTAAAGATTTTACTTTTTGTTGTGTTGGGATAATGGATAGTTGTATTCTTAATGCGTAGCGAATACTATCAGTAATTTCTTGTTCCTTATGTTTTAAAGCGGCAGTTCGTTCTTCAACTATTCTTTCAAGTTCTAGTTTTGCTGTTTTTAAACGTTTATCTCTTAATTTAAATAACGCAAAAACCACTACGGCTAAAAATATAACAATGTGCGTTAAACTTAATTCATACGAAAAATTAACGTTTAAACTTATAAATCCAAGCATGCAGGTTTCTTATTTAAGATTGAAAACAAAACAAATACTATTATATTTGTTTATATAAAAATAAGAAAATTTAGTTAATCACATAACAATTAATAGCTTAATGGCCGAAGATTTACAAATAACAGGAAGCACCAAAGAAGAAAAATACGAATCTATTTTACCGCAAATTAACGCGTTAATAGAAGGCGAAACAGATATAGTTGCTAATATGGCAAATATTTGCGCAGCCTTAAAATTCGGCTTTGATTTTTTGTGGGTGGGCTTTTATTTAGTAAAGGATAATCAATTAGTTTTGGCGCCCTTTCAGGGGCCGGTTGCCTGTACTCGAATAAGTTTTGGAAAAGGTGTTTGTGGAACTTCATGGAAAAACAACGAAGTTATAATTGTAGATGATGTGGATACATTTCCTGGTCATATTGCATGTAGCTCTTTATCAAAGTCAGAAATTGTTTTACCGTTTTATAATTCTAAAAAAGAAATTGTAGGTGTTTTGGATGTGGATAGTGATGCTTATGCAAGTTTTGATAAAACGGACGAAAAATTTTTAAAAATGATTTTAAACTTATTACATTATAACTAAGGCCTTACTTGTAAATTTGATTTTAATTATTAAACTTTGACTATAATTCAAAAAACATTAAAAAACTAACTATGAAAATTACACGTGTATTTGATATTTTAGAACTATACAAAACAACATTTATTAAAAATGATGTTTTGTCGGCTAAAGAAAACAAGCAGTGGAAAAAATACGGTAGTAATGATTTAATTGATAATGTGAATAATGTTAGTTTTGGCCTTACAGCTCTTGGCTTAACTAATAAAGATAAGGTGGCTATTATCTCTAACAACAGGCCCGAATGGAATTTTTGTGATTACGGTTGCCAGCAAGTAGATATTGTAACTGTTCCAATTTTTCCTACAATTAGTAATACAGATTTACAATTTATTTTAAATCATGGAGAAGTTACGGCTATTTTTATTTCAGACAAAGCCATTTATGCTAAATTGATTGCTATTGAAAAAGAAATTCCTAATGTTAAACACATTATTAGTTTTAATCCCATTGAAGGAATAATGTCTTTTAATGATTTTATGGAATTAGGAAAAAAAAATCAAAATATAGAAAGCTTAATCGAAATAAAAAAAACAATTTTACCGAGCAATTTATTAACTATTTTATATACATCTGGCACTACTGGTACTCCAAAAGGAGTTATGATTTCTCATCATAATTTAGTGTCTAATATTTTGGCTTGCCAAGGTTTTGCTCCATTTCAAAGTACATGGAAAGCTTTGAGTTTTTTACCTCTAAACCATGTATATGAACGCATGGTAAGTACTTTGTATTTATATAAAGGCATTTCTATTTATTATGCCGAAGGATTGGAAACGATTGGAGATAATTTAAAAGAAATTAAGCCTCAAATATTTGTATCAGTACCGCGTTTAATTGAACGAGTTTATGAAAAAATTACCGCTACTGGCGAAAAATTAACAGGCACAAAACGTAAAATTTTTGATTGGAGTTTGCGAATTGCGAATTCGTACGAATTAAATGGTAAAAATAGTGTGTGGTATAAAATTCAACATAAAATAGCCGATAAGTTGGTTTTTAGTAAATGGCGCGCAGCTGTTGGTGGTAATTTAGTGTGTATCGCATCTGGTGGAGCCGCACTTAATCCTAAATTAGAACGTATTTTTTTATGTGCAAACATTGTGTGTTTGCAAGGTTACGGTTTAACAGAAACCTGTGTAGTTGTTAGTGTAAATCGTTATGGAGAAGATAATATTCGTATCGGAACATGTGGCCCCGTTATTAATGGCGTTGAAGTTAAAATTGCCGAAGAAGATGGAGAAATTTTAGTAAAAGGACCAAATTTAATGAGAGGGTATTTTAAAAATCCTGAAGCCACTGCAGAAGTTATTGATAGCGAAGGATGGTTTCATACGGGAGATGTGGGGACTTTTATTGAAGGACGTTTTTTGAAAATTACAGATCGAAAAAAAGAAATATTTAAAACAAGTTCGGGAAAATATATTGCGCC
>JAYVIS010000306.1:0-3030 GCA_043769975.1 Bacteroidota bacterium | reverse complement strand
CCTCAGCACCAACACGAATAACACCTTTTTCATCTAAATCTTTAGTTGCTTCTTCACTTACGTTAGGAATATCAGGAGTTAACTCTTCCATTCCACGTTTTGTATCACGCACTTCTAAAGAATACTCATCAATATGAATAGATGTAAATACATCATCACGAATGATACGTTCAGAAATAACAATAGCATCCTCAAAATTATACCCTTTCCAAGGCATGAACGCAACTTTTAAGTTTCTACCTAAAGCTAATTCACCTTTGTCTGTTGCATAACCATCACATAATACTTGTCCTTTTGAAACTTTATCACCTTTCTTAACGATTGGTTTTAAGTTCATACAAGTACTTTGATTTGTTTTTTGGAATTTAGTTAATTTATAAGTTCTAACATCACCTTCAAAACTCACTAATTGTTCGTCTTTAGTTCTGTTGTAACGTATAATAATTTCACGAGCATCAACATATTCAACAATACCATCACCTTCAGCATTAATTAATACACGGCTATCTTCAGCTACACGAGCTTCAATACCAGTACCAACAATTGGTGCTTCAGGACGCAATAAAGGAACTGCTTGACGTTGCATGTTCGAACCCATTAAGGCACGGTTGGCATCATCATGCTCTAAGAAAGGAATTAAAGAAGCTGCGATAGAAGCAATTTGATTTGGAGCAACGTCCATTAAATTTACTTTTCCTGGTTCAATTACCGGAAAATCACCTTCGTAACGAGCAGTAACTTTATCATTAACAAAGTTTCCTTTTTCATCTAATTCTGCACTTGTTTGTGCAATATTTTTTGAATCTTCTTCTTCAGCAGTTAAATAAGTGATAGGTTTGTTTACATCAACTTTACCGTTAGTTACCGAACGGAAAGGAGTTTCAATAAATCCTAATTTATTAACTTTTGCAAAAACGCAAAGTGAAGAAATCAATCCAATGTTTGGACCTTCTGGAGTTTCAATTGTACATAAACGGCCGTAGTGAGTGTAGTGAACGTCACGTACCTCAAAACCTGCACGCTCACGAGATAAACCTCCTGGCCCTAGTGCCGATAAACGACGCTTATGCGTAATTTCCGATAATGGGTTGGTTTGATCCATGAACTGAGATAATTGATTTGTTCCAAAGAACGAATTAATTACAGAAGATAATGTTTTTGCATTAATTAAATCCGTTGGAGTAAATACTTCGTTATCACGAACATTCATACGCTCACGAATAGTACGAGCCATACGCGCTAAACCAACACCAAATTGAGAGAATAATTGCTCACCAACTGTACGAACACGACGGTTAGACAAGTGATCAATATCATCCACATCAGTTTTAGAATTTATTAACTCGATCAAATATTTCATGATTAAGATAATGTCTTCTTTAGTTAAAACACGAATATTCATAGGAATATCAATGTTCAACTTTTTGTTGATACGGAAACGACCTACTTCTCCTAAATCATAACGTTTGTCAGAGAAAAATAATTTATCAATAACACCACGAGCAGTTTCTTCATCAGGTGGTTCAGCATTACGAAGTAAACGGTAGATATACTCGATTGCTTCTTTTTCAGAGTTTGTAGAATCTTTTTGTAACGTATTATAGATAATAGCAAAATCAGCCGTATTAACGTCTTCTTTATGTAAAATAATAGATTTTACACCAGCATCAGCAATTAAGTCGATGTGAATATCATCTAAAATCGTTTCACGATCTACAATAACTTCGTTACGTTCAATAGAAACAACTTCCCCAGTATCCTCATCAACGAAATCTTCAATCCATGTTTTTAACACACGAGCAGCTAATCTACGTCCTACTTCACGTTTTAATCCAGCTTTTGAAACTTTCACTTCATCAGCAAGACCAAATATTTCTAAAATTTGTTTATCGCTTTCAAAACCGATAGCACGTAATAACGTGGTAACAGGTAATTTTTTCTTACGATCAATGTAAGCATACATCACATTATTAATGTCTGTAGCAAATTCAATCCAAGAACCTTTAAAAGGGATAACACGAGCACTATATAATTTAGTACCATTGGCGTGACGGCTTTGGCCGAAAAACACACCTGGTGAACGATGTAATTGAGAAACGATAACACGCTCAGCTCCGTTGATTACGAAAGAACCTTTTGGAGTCATGTAAGGTATTGTTCCTAAATAAACATCCTGCACGATGGTTTCAAAATCTTCATGTTCAGGATCAGTACAGTAAAGCTTTAATTTAGCTTTTAATGGCACTGAATAAGTTAAGCCACGGCTAATACACTCTTCAAGAGCATAGCGTGGTGGATCTACGAAATAATCCAAAAATTCTAATACGAAATTGTTTCTCGCATCAGAGATAGGAAAGTTTTCGGCAAACACTCGGAATAAACCTTCGTTTTTACGATTGTCTGGTGTTGTTTCTAATTGAAAGAAATCTTGAAAAGATTTCACTTGTATATCCAAAAAATCTGGATATTCAATTGGAAATTTGTTCGAAGAGAAATTAATTCTCTGTGATTTTTTTATTTGTGTAGCCAATGTGATTAAGTTAATTAGTTAGTATTCTTAAAAGATTCACGACAAATTACTAAAAATAGAAAAAAGGGTTAAGGTGTTTTGCATAGCAAATACACCCTAACGCCTTAGTTTTGTAAGTAAATTATTTTACTTCTACTTTTGCACCAGCTTCTTCTAAAGTCTTTTTGATAGACTCAGCTTCTTCTTTAGAAATACCTTCTTTAACTGGTTTTGGAGCACCGTCAACTAAATCTTTAGCTTCTTTTAATCCTAAACCTGTTAAGTCTTTTACAACTTTAACTACACCTAACTTAGCTGCACCAGCTTCTAACAAAATAACATCAAAAGATGTTTTTGCTGCTGCTGCGTCACCGCCACCACCTGCAGATACAACTACTGCTGCTGCTGCTGGTTCAATTCCGTATTCGTCTTTTAATACTGTTGCTAATTCTTGAACTTCTTTAACTGTCAAGTTTACTAATGTTTCAGCGATTGCTTTTACGTCTGCCATTTTTTTATTA
>JAYVIS010000305.1:0-9228 GCA_043769975.1 Bacteroidota bacterium | reverse complement strand
TAATTATGTCTCCTGTTTTATTGATGATTTTAGATGAGTTTATTCACTTTTAATAGTGAAGTTCTTAAGTTAAATTAACGAAAAGGATTGTTTTATTTGATTATTTTTAGAGTTGATGAAATTGCTAGGCAAAATTACAAGAATATTACTGAAAACACTATTGTATTCAGTAATACTTTTATTGCTTTTAATTGGTAGTTTTTATTTCATTGGTCAAACAGAAACGTTTCAAACTTGGGCTGCGCATAAGGCAACTAATTATTTAAGTAAAGAATTAGGTACAAGAGTAGAAGTTGGTAGATTGAAAATTACATTTATTAAAAATGTGATTTTGGAAGATGTTTTTGTTAGTGATAAACATAACGACACGTTGCTTTCAGGAAAAAGTATTATCGTAAATGTGAGTGGATTTAATTATAAATTACACCATTTAAACATAGATGAAGCAGAGTTAAAAGATATAAAAGTTAAATTATTAAAGTATAAAAACGAAGAGGATTTTAATTTTCAGTTTTTAGCAGATTATTTTTCTTCAAAAGATACTACAAAACCAGATTCAGTTGCACCTTGGAAAATAAAGTATGGCGCGTTAACTCTTAATAATGTTGATTTTACATACCGATTATTGCGAGATACAATTAAAGTTTCTCAAAACATGAATTATAATAACCTTCATATTACTAATGTTTATGGTAGGTTAAGTGAAATCGATTTTAGGAATGATACAATTTTTTCTCAAATCACAAATTTAAGAGCTAAAGAACAATGTGGTATCTCAGTAAATAATTTAACTACCAAAGCAAGTGTTTCTTCAACTCATTTACAATGTGATAGCTTATATCTAAAAACTGATAATAGTTTAGTAAAAGGAAGTTTATCTTTTAAATATGATACCTGGAGCGATTATACCGATTTTATAAATAAGGTGTATATGAAAGGTAATTTAAAAGATAGCACTTTATTAAACATGAAAGATGTTACTTATTTTGCTGAAGATATTAATGGCTTTAATGAAATATTTTTAATAAAGGGAAGAGTTAGAGGCTTTGTTAATGACTTAAATGGTTCTGGCTTAGAAGTTAGTTATGGTAAAAATACGCAGTTTAAAGGAGATATATCTATTAGCGGTTTGCCAGACATAAATAAATCATACATACATTTTGATGCTCAAAAACTTTCAACTACAAAAGAAGATATCGAACATTTCCCAATTCCACCATTTAATAATCCAACCTTTTTAAAATTACCAAAGGAGCTTGCTAAACTTGGTGTTATTAATTATAAAGGAAAATTTGATGGTATTATAAATAACTTTGTAACCTACGGAACCTTTAAAACAGATATAGGAAGTTTAAAAACCGATTTACAAGTTAGAGATAATCCAAAAACGAAATTACTAGAGTATTCCGGATTATTGAGTACAACAAATTTTAATGTTGCTAAATTGTTTCCTATTAATGGAATAATTGGTCCAGTATCAATGTCGGCGAAAATTAAAGGAAAAGGCATTACCCTTAATGATCTAGATTTGGAAGTGGATGGAAACGTTCAATCTTTTACCTATAATCAATATCAATATCAAAATTTAAAAATTGACGGTGAATTTAAAAAGAAAATCTTTAATGGAAATATTACAAGTAAAGACCCAAATGCTGATTTTGATTTTATTGGCTCAATTGATTTAAACTATAAAGTCCCAAAAATGGATTTTATTTCAACTATTAATAATTTTGATTTAGATAAAACTCATTTTTCAAACTCGAAAATGAACGGTAAATTGTCATCACAAATACTTATTAATTTAAATGGAGATAATATTGATAATTTAACAGGCCAAATTAATTTTGATAATACGATTTATACTAATAGTGTTAAAGAATATAAATTAAGCACGTTTAATTTAGAACTAGACCAAGCTAGTGATTCAAAAAACATCAAATTAAATTCAAATATTTTTAATTTACAATTAGAAGGAAAATATAAAATTAGTACCTTATCAAATGCTTTTCAGCAATATTTAAACACATATTTTCCAACCTTTTTCAAATCCTATACTAAGCACATTTATAGTGATAGAGCCAACTTAACTGTGAAAATAAAAAATTTTTCCATTATACAAGAATTGTTTTTAAAAGATTTGTCAATTAGTCCAAATACAATTATAGAAGGATCATTTGATGCTGGAATTAATTATTTGTATCTGAAAACTAATAATGATTCAATAAGGTATGCAGGTATTAAGTTTAATAAAAATAACATAGCTGTAAATTCTTTGCCAAATGGCATAAGTTTAAAATATACTTCAAAAACAATTGCATTAAATGATAGTTTGTCTTTTAAAAACACTTCTGTTAATTTGGTAACAAATGATAAAACAACCAATTTTGACTTAGCTTGGAGTAATTTACAATCACCACTTTACTTTGGGGATTTAAAAGGAAATATATTATTTGGAGCAACAAAAGCAGAACTTGTTTTAAATCAAGCTAAAATTTCTGTTGCGGATAGTCTTTGGCAAATTGTTAAATCTAATTCTATTTCTATTGATTCTAGTTTCGCAGTCACAATTAATCCTATTACTTTTTACAACAATAATCAACTAGTAACTCTTGAAGGAAAATTATCAAAAAATAGTTCTGAAAAATGTAATATTATAATTCAAAATTTAAAATTAGCACAATTTAATCCACTTTTAAGTGATGCGAAAGTTGCTATTGATGGCGAAGTTACAGGCGATATAAGCATTTATGGAGCATTTGATAAAAGTGTAATAAGTAGCGACATTAATTTTAACGATTTAAAATTAAACAATAGACTTATTGGAAGTGGACAGATTTTAAGCGATTATAATCCTGAAAAAGAATATGTTTCTATTAAAGGTTACTCTGCCTTTGCAAAAGATTTTGATGGAAATCTAATGAAGAATTTAGACTTCGAAGGATATTATTATACTAAAAAGCAGGAAGATAATTTGGATATTACATTTAAAGCTGAGCCTTTTGATTTATCATTACTACAACCTTACTTAAAAGATATTTTAACAGTAAAGGTTGGTTTTTTTAATGGTTCTGGAAAAATTACAGGCACACCAAGTAAACCACTTATTAATGCAAAACTAAAAATAATGAAATGCGTTATGCTGATTGATTATTTGAATGTGCAATATACAGTAAGTGGAGATGTAAATATTACGCCAAGCCAATTAAATTTTGATAATCTTGAAATTAGAGACAAAACAGGTAATGTAGGAAGTGTTGATGGAAACATATTTCATGATAATTTTAAAAATATGAGAATTGATTTTGATGTCAATACTAAAAAATTAATGCTACTAAATACAACAGCTGCAAATAATTCAAGCTTTTATGGTACGGCATACGCATCAGGAAATGCTGGTATATATGGCTTTACGGACGATATAAAGATTGAGATAAATATGAAAACGAATGGAGGAACTCGTTTTTATATCCCATTAAATGGCCCCTCTGAAGCTGATAACAATGAATTTATTCAGTTTGTGACTAAAGATACAATCAAGAAAATAATTCCAGTTTCGAAATCTAATTTATCTCTTGATTTTAATCTAGAAGCAACTTCTGACGCTGAAATTCAATTAATATTTGATGAAAAATCGGGTGATGTTATTAAAGCTAGAGGTGATGGGAATTTGAACATGAAAATTAATTCGAAAGGAAAGTTTGAAATGTTTGGAGATTATGTTCTATCAACAGGAGATTATTTATTTACGTTAGAAAACTTTGTTACTAAAAAATTTGAAATTGAAAAAGGAAGTTCAATTAAATGGAGTGGAAATGTGTATAAAGCAAATATTGATATTACTGCTAATTATAAACAGCGCGCTTCTATTAAACCATTATTTCCTAATGATTCGTCAAGTAACTATAATAAACGATTTCCAGTAGATTGTAAGTTGTTTATGAAAGATAAATTAACTTCACCTGATATCACCTTTGGTATAGAATTGCCTACCATTGATGAAAGTACACGTACTTTAATTAAAAATTTATTATCTGATCCAAACGAGTTAAACCGACAAGTGTTTTCATTATTATTATTGCGAAGCTTTGTAACTCCTGTTTCAGCATCTGGTAGTTCGGGAGTTAATGCAGGTGGTGCAGTTGCAGCAACAGGTTCCGAAATGCTAAGTAATAAAATAAGCAGTTGGTTAAATGGAGTTACTAAGGATATTGATATCGGAGTAAATTATCGACCAGGTAATGCTTTAAGTAGTGATGAATTAGATTTAGCATTATCCAAACAATTATTTAATAACCGCTTGGTAATTGATGGAAATTTTGGTGTTACAAATAGTGCTACAAACACTAAAACAACAAACAATAGTAATTTAATTGGTGATGTAACCGTTGAGTTAAAATTAACCGAATCAGGAAAATATAGAGTAAAAGGATTTAATAGAAGCAATGATAATACGCAAGTATTAAATAGTGGAGGTCCTTTTACGCAAGGTGTGGGAATATTTTATCGTGAAGAATTTGATAGTCTTAGCGAGCTTTATAGGAGGTATTTAGCCAAATTGAAAAAGAAATAGTTTATTGAATGTTTATAACGTTTTCGTTGCTTGGCGAAGGTGGCGTTTAACCACAAAACTTCATACCAAGAACCGCACTTAATTATAAAGAAAATTGTCTTTAGAACCACTGAAACGCCACCTTTGCCAAACCGCTTTTATAAACAGTAGCAGGCACACCCATTAATTAACAACTTCCTGTCATCTAAAATAGTGCGAATTATGTAATTCTTATCGCAAATTATGTACAGCTGCTCAGCAGTCCTATAAGTACTTTTACAAGTATTATTTTAAAATAAATCACTATGAAAACACTAACCAAAGGATATAATTTAAGTATCCGTTTAAATGACTTTCACCTATCCTACGATGATGTTGGCGAAGGAAGTACCCCGATTATTTGCTTACACGGTTATCCTTTCGACAAAACGATGTGGCGAGGACAGCTTGATTTTTTGAAATCGTCAAACCGAATAATTGCTTGTGACATCAGAGGATTTGGAAAATCAACTGACGAAGAATCACACCTAAGCATTGATTTGTTTAGTGAAGATTTAATAGCATTTATGGATAAATTAAACATTGATAAAGCAATTGTGTGCGGACTATCAATGGGCGGTTTTATAGCACTCAATGCATTGAAAAGATTCCAAAATCGCTTTGCCGCATTAATTTTATGTGATACACAATGCATTGGTGATACTGCAGAAGTAAAGGAAAAACGATATAAGATAATTGATGATATTAATGTTAATGGTGTTACTAATTTTAATGACGGATTTATAAAAAGTGTTTTCCACAAAGATTCATTAAGTGATAAAAAGGATTTGGTTGAGAAATTGCGCGGTGTAGTATTTGCTAATTCTCAGCATATTATCACTATGGGACTAACCGCTTTAGCTGAGCGTTCAGAAACTTGCTCTACTTTGAATGATATAACCATTCCAACATTGATTATTTGCGGACGAGAAGATGAAGTGACACCGCTTGTTCAATCTGAATTTATGAATTCAACTATTAAAGGGTCAATGCTTCGCGTTATTGAAAATGCAGGTCATGTATCCAATCTTGAACAGCCCATTGAATTCAATAAACAGCTTCTCAATTTCTTAACGGATTTAAACAACTTGAATTTTGAGAAAATTAATGGGGAAGAGAGGATGGTTTAATTATCGTCTTCTGTATGTAAATTTGTCTTGCAGAAATTGTGATTTGCTATTGTTTATAAAGTTTTCGCGGCTTGCTTCGGCCGAATTGGAACCGTTGTCTACCGAAATGTTAGTTTAAAGATACAATGCCGAAGCCGAATGCCCAAATTAAATTTAGGTACTGTTATAACCAGTAGGGGAAACATAGTATTATTTAATATTGCTTAGTTGTACGCTTAACCATAAAATCGCCTCTTCCCTGTCAGAAAATATTTTTGTAGGGATGAAGGGTTTATTAATCTTGATATAAAATTGTCCCATAATACGGTGACCGAGAGAGCGAACTAAAAGCGCTTTGGCGATTGTTATCTCTGCAAACTCTTTACTTGCCAATAACTCCCTGGCTTCTTTAGATATAGTAGTGTACATACCAGAGTCAACCAACACAGCGTATGGTTGTCCATTTGACAATTTCTTGTTTACTTCTTTTATTTCTAAAACATTTTCTCTCTCTAGTGTGCAGTAGTCATTAATTATGTTTTCGATAATTCCATGTGTTATTATGCGAACTGTTGCACTTTCTTTTATTATGTCTTCTGATATCATTAATGTCTAAGTTAAGAAAAGTATTCGAATAAAAAAGTTACTCGGTATTGGTAAATTCTGTGTCGAACTAATTGTTGTCTCGAAGATTTCGCACCCGCTATTAGTTATAACGTTTTCGCGCTAAGCAACGGTTTGATTTGAAACATTGTGTGCCGAACCGCTATTAACAAAGATAAATGTTTAATGGACTTTTGCAAAGCGAAAATAATTGTCTTTCGCGAGAGCGACCGCTTTTGCAAATGCCTTGTTGTCCGCCCGCATTAGGCAAAGGTGCTGTTATAGGCAGGCATTTTTCAGTTGTCTATTTGGTTTGTATTCTGAATCGGAATTGCTGTCTTACTTAACTGATTTGTTTGCATGTTTAATGTGATTTAACCTTCCCAATAATTTTATATACCTGAACCAACACCAATGGAATCAATCCAGCCAAAATTGACGCCAGCCACACCTTAGCGGAAAGCACTTCCAATCCAAGTACTAAACGCATTTGAGGAATAGCATAAACCAATAACAACAGAATGGTACAAATAAAAAGAGCTATCCACACAAATTTATTTTTTGTGATGTCGTTCAGTAAAAGGTTTGAATTTGCTGATGACATATTGAATACATGAAATAGTTGGGAAAATGCGAGTGTAATAAACGCCACATTGTTGGCTATTTTAGTATCATCTGAAATGTATTGTTTGCAATAAAATATAGCAACAATTACTGCAAGGGTCATTGCAGTAGCATAAAAGCAAGTGGTAATCCAATCTTTATTGGATACAATTGGGAGTTTGGGGTCTCTTGGAGGACAATCCATAATCGTTTTATCTCCTTTGCCCAAACCAAGTGCTAAGGCAGGAAACACGTCTGTTACCATATTTAAGAATAGGATTTGCAAAGGAAGTAAGGTTGATGCTGGGGCAATAAAACCCATTGTAGTTACAATAAGTATTTCGCTTAAATTGCAGGAAACAAGGTAGATTACAAATTTTTGTATGTTCTGAAATATCTCTCTGCCACGAGATACTGCTTCTGCAATAGATATAAACGAATCGTCTTTTAGTACAATAGTGGCGGTTTCTTTAGCCACTTGCGTACCTCTCATGCCCATAGCAATTCCAATATCTGCTTTTTTTAGTGCAGGAGCATCGTTTACGCCATCTCCAGTCATGGCTACAATATTGCCAGCTTTCTGATATACGTCTACAATTTCAAGCTTTTGTTTAGGTGTGGTACGAGCAAATACGGCTGTATTCAGTATTTTTTTGTTCCATTCATCAGAAAGTGATTCCATGGCAGGAATGTCCTTGCCTGTAATTGCATTTTGCTCGTTTTCATCTACCAATCCTACTTTTTTAGCAATATTAAGAGCCGTTAGAGGATGGTCGCCCGTAATCATTACAATCTTGATACCAGCGTTTCTACAAGTAAGTATCGCCTCTTTAATGTCTAATCGAGGAGGGTCTAAAAATCCAATCATGCCTACATAAACTAAGGAGTTCAAATAATCATTTTCATTAATCTCATTTTCCTCATTGTATGAAAAGGCTAATACACGCAATCCATCAGCAGCCATCTTTTCAGAATCTACCAAAATACGTTTTCTGTCGTCTTCGCTCAGGTCTTTGATGGTTGTTCCTATTCTCAACTTGCTGCATTTTTCCAACAAATGCTCTACCGAACCTTTGGCTGCAGCGAACTTACCACCACTGGGAGTTTTGTGCAAAGTGCCCATGATTTTAGTCTCAGAACTAAAGGGGATTTCGCCTATCCTTTCATATTGTGCTTTTAATTCTTCAACGGTAGTTCCTGATGCATTTGCTAGATGAACCAATGCAATTTCTATTGGATCGCCAGATAATTCAGCTTTGTCATCGCTAATTTTTGAAGTAACATTATTGCAAAGGGCTCCAACTAATCTTAATTTTTGAAATGTATCTTCGCTTTTTTCTATCTTACTTTCAACAAAATTTAGCGAATTTTCTTTGATTGATACTTTAACTTTTTCATCTGGGAAAGATAACGTATCAACATATATTTTGTTTTCTGTTAAAGTGCCTGTTTTATCTGTCAATATTACGTTGGTACTTCCTAATGTTTCTACTGCTGATAATTTTTTTACAATTGCATTTCGTTTTGCCATTAAAAGCATTCCATAAGACAAAGCTACTGTGGCTACAATAGGTAGCCCTTCTGGAAATGCAGCTACTGCTAACGCAATGGAAGTCTCTAAAATCAGTATCCAGTCTTTGCCTTGAATAAATCCAGTTATGGCAAATATGGTTGTCATGAACAAAGTAATCCAAATCAGCTTTTTACTTAAAACGCCAATTTTTTTTTCGAGCGGTGTTTCTTTTTCTTTAGCACTTTCTACTAACGAAGTGATAGTGCCTAACTGAGTTTGTTGGGCAATTCCTGTAATAACTGCCTTCCCGTTGCCATTTGTAACAGAAGTGCCTTTAAAAACCATGTTAAATTGGTCTCCCAGTGCTGTATCTATCGGGAGTTTTTCTGTATTTTTTTCTGACGGAAGTGACTCTCCTGTAAGTGACGATTCATCACATTGCAACAGATTGGATTCTATCAGATGTGCGTCTCCGGGAATTACATCGCCTGCTTCCAGCAATATAATATCACCAGGTATAATCTTTTCAGATGGTATCTCTTGAATTTTTCCATCACGCAGCACTTTTGAAAGGGTAATATCCATTTCTTTGAGTGCATTCATAGAATTACGTGCCTGCAACTCCATTAAAAAACCAATGATGGCATTTATTAAAATCACTACCAGAATGGCAATTGCTTCAACAAAATGTTGAAAGTAAAGGGTTACGACTACTGCAAAAAGCAACAAATAAACAATTGGGCTTTTGAATTGCAGAAGCATCATCAGCCAAATACTCTTCTGTTTTTGAGCTTGATAAACATTGGGTCCAA
>JAYVIS010000304.1:0-3300 GCA_043769975.1 Bacteroidota bacterium | reverse complement strand
TCTGTTTTATCTATAACAGTATCATTTGCAGTAATTGCATTCAGATCTTGAAAAATGGGGCTATCATTTAAATCAATGTATTCAAAAGTTTTTTTATTTTCTAATAAAATAATTGATTTTGTAAAATAAGGTTCCTGTTGGTCCTTTAAATTGTAAATATTTAGTTTATAATTACCAGGTGTTAAACTATCTAAGGTTTCATTAATATTTGAATCAAAGCATTTAAAATAAATTGTGTCTGTTTTATTTGAAATAAAAAGATGATAACATGAGTCTTTTGCACTAAGATTTATCTCTAATTTCAAATGAGATTTTTGACCATAGCTAACTATAGAAAATAAGTAAATGATAGAAAATAAAACCTTATACATAATTTAGATTATCTTTTGGTTACATACGTTCGGGAACTTCAATTCCCAAACATTTCATTCCGTTTTTCATAATTGAAGCGGTGGTTTCAATCAATTTAATTCTAAATTCTTTAATCGTTTCATTCTCTTCTTTTAAAACCGGACACTCATTATAAAACTGATTAAACAATTTAGTCAACTCATAAATGTAGTTAGCTACAATTGCCGGATTAAATGAAGTGGCTGATTCTTCTAAAGCAATTGAGAAATCATATAATCCTTTTACAAGTTCTTTTTCTTTTGGTTGTAATACAATTGAATCGGAAATAATAAGTTGAGTAGTTGGTTTTTCGAACTTGCGTAAAATTGATTTAATACGAGCGTGAGAATATTGAATAAATGGACCTGTATGACCATTAAAATCAATACTTTCTTTTGGGTCGAACATCATTTTCTTTTTTGGATCTACTTTTAAAATAAAATATTTTAAAGCGCCCATCCCAATAGTTGTGTAAAGCGTTTCTAACTCTTCGTTGGTAAAGCCTTCTACTTTTCCTAATTCTTCAGTGGTTTCTTTTGCCGTTGCAACCATGCCATCAATTAAATCGTCAGCATCAACAACTGTACCTTCGCGGCTTTTCATTTTCCCTTCAGGTAATTCAACCATTCCGTAACTTAAATGAAAACACTCTTTAGCCCAATCATAACCCAATTTTTCAAGGCATTTGAATAATACTTTAAAATGATAATCTTGTTCATTTCCAACGGTATAAATCATTTGATTTAATTTTGGAAATTCCTTAGCGCGTTCAATAGCTGTTCCTAAATCTTGAGTAATATAAACAGAAGTTCCGTCGCTACGCAATACTACTTTTTCATCTAAACCTTCATTTGTTAAATCAATACAAACGCTGCCGTTTTCTTTTTTATAAAAAATGTTTTTTGCTAAACCTTCTTGTACAATTTCTTTTCCTAATAAATAGGTATTACTTTCGTAATATAATTTATCAAAGGTAACTCCCAATTTTTTATAAGTGACATCAAATCCTTTGTAAACCCAGTTATTCATGGTTTTCCAAAGTTCAATGGTTTCAGGGTCGTTTGCTTCCCATTTCAAAAGCATTTCCTGAGTTTGCAACATGATAGGCGCTTTTTTCTCAGCTTCCTCTTTTGTTAAACCTTGTGTCTCTAATTCGGCCGTTTGTCGTTTGTATTCTTTATCAAAGGCAACGTAATATTTTCCAACTAAATGATCTCCTTTTTCCTGCGTAGATTCAGGAGTTTCGCCATTTCCAAATAATTTCCAGGCAATCATACTTTTACAAATATGAATACCACGGTCGTTTATTAAATTTACTTTAATAACCTCATGTCCTTGTGTTTGAATAATGTTTGCTACCGAAAATCCTAATAAATTATTACGGATATGGCCTAAATGCAATGGTTTATTGGTGTTGGGTGATGAATATTCCAACATAATTTGTTTGCCAGAACTATTCGCTTTTTTAATTCCGTAGTTTGGTTGTGAGGCAATTTCTTTAAATTCATTTAACCAAAATGAATTGGCTAAGGAAAAATTCAAAAATCCTTTTACCACATTAAAATTAATGATGTTAGCATTTTCCTTCAAAAGCAATTCCCCAATGATTTGCCCAGTATTTTCGGGAGTTGTTTTGGCGGCTTTTATAAATGGAAAGGTTACTAAGGTGTAATCTCCTTCAAATTCTTTTTTTGTTTTTTGTAAAACAATACTTTCTGGAGTGGTTGATAATTCGAATAATTGATTAACAACTGCCGATATGGTTTGCGATAAATAAGATTCAATGTTCATGGCTTAAAAATACAAAATTTTAATTTTATATTTACCTTATGATTATAGATTTAAGAAGCGACACAGTTACCGTTCCTAGCAAAGGAATGATGGATGCCATGATGAGTGCAGAAGTTGGTGATGATGTATTTGCAGAAGATCCTACCGTTATTGCATTAGAGGAAAAGATTTCTTTGATGTTTAATAAAGAATCTGCTTTATTTTGCCCTAGCGGTACTATGACTAATCAAATTGCGATTAAATGCCACACGCAACCTGGCGACGAATTAATATGCGATGTTAATTCACATATTTATAATTACGAAGGTGGAGGTATTTCTTCAAACTCTGGCGTACAAGCTAAATTACTGCAAGGAGATAGAGGACGAATTACTGCAAATTTAATTGAAGAAAATATTAATGGAAATTATGACTGGTTAACCAAAACATCATTAGTATGTTTAGAAAATACCGTCAATAGGGCAGGAGGGAGCTATTATACCCTAAACGAAACCTTAGAAATAACAGCACTTTGTAAACAAAAACAATTAGGATTGCATTTAGATGGCGCTCGCTTATTTAATGCTTTGGCTGAAACGAAAGAAAATACTGTTGATGTTGGAAATGCATTTGATTCCATTTCTATCTGTTTATCAAAAGGTTTAGGCGCTCCTGTTGGTTCTTTATTATTAGGCACTACCGACTTTATTAAAAAAGCTAGACGAGTGCGTAAAGTATTTGGTGGTGGTATGCGCCAAGCTGGATTTTTGGCTGCTGCAGGTATTTATGCATTAGACCACCATATTAACCGTTTAACAGAAGACCACAAACGCGCTAAGCAAATTGAAGCGATGTTAGTTAAATTACCCTATGTAGAAAGTGTTTTACCAGTTGATACAAATATTGTTATTTTTAATCTTTCTCCGAGTTTAAAATTAGATTTATTTGAAGCTAAACTAAAAGAACAAGGTATAAAAATGTCAGCATTTGGTAAGCAAACCGTGCGATTTGTAACTCATTTAGATTTTACAGATGATATGCTTGTTAAACTAGAAGCTGTTTTGAAAGGGATTTAGCGAAGAGTTTCTATTTTACACGCGTAAATAATTGCCTAGCAATTACTCTTTTTTCAGGACTTTT
>JAYVIS010000303.1:0-2316 GCA_043769975.1 Bacteroidota bacterium | reverse complement strand
ACTCTTTGAAAGCTGGTTTTGAAATATACTCTTGATAAATTTCTTCAAACCAAAGTGCAAACTTTCCCTTTACTGCAATACCTGCTGCATCATAACTACGGTAATTTGCTACTTTGTCAATAAAGAACAATGACAAAACTTTAATTCCTAATTTGTTCAGGCGTTTTTCTTTCTTCAAATGTTCTTCAATCGTTTTACGGATTTGAAACTTCATTACTTCATCTGTCAATCCGCCTTGGCTGTCTCCTTTGTACAATAGGTTTCCGTTGGAAATAGAAATGCACTGGTTTACAGCATCAATTTCCTCAATGATATAGCCGTCTGCATAAATTTCTCTTTCGTTAGAAAGTTTGTATAAATCATCCCCAACTTTTACAGTTAGAGTTTTCTTTTTTACACCTCCATTTTCGTTGCTGTTTATGGAAACTTTTGCGGTTACTTTTGTTTTGGTCGCTGTGATTGATTCTACCGCAACAAAAGCATCATTGTAGGCATTTTCTTCAATGATAGAATCAACCTCAATTTGTTTTACCAATCCTAAATCATACGCCTTTACAGGGTTTAAGCTGTAAGTAAGATTGTATTGATTTCTGTGAGTTGCCGAATAGCGAAGTGTACAGAGTGCTTTCAAGTTTTCAATAGCTGCAATACGCTTTTCGGTTTCCATATTTTGTGGCTCGTCCACAATTACAATAGGCTGGGTTGCCTGAATAAACTCAACTGGTTTCTGACCGTTCAGCTTATCATTGGGTTTATTGATAATGTTTTCATCTTTGGCGAAAGAATCAATATTGATTACCAAAACTTCAATGTTGTTAGTGGTTGCAAAACCTCTCAAAGTGGAAACTTTGGTACTGTCGTACACCTGAAAATTTACAGGCACGTTGTCGTAAAGCGTTTGAAAATGTTCGTGAGTGATTTCTAAATTTTTCAAAACTCCTTCACGAATAGCCACCGAAGGCACAACTATCACAAACTTTTTGAACCCGTACAATTTATTCAGTTCGTAAATGGAACGCAAATACACGTATGTTTTCCCTGTGCCTGTTTCCATTTCTATTGAAAAGTGCATTCCATCCAATTTGTCCGAAACTTTTATTTCGTTGTTGGCTTGAATAGCTTGCAGATTCGTAAGGATTTGTACTTCCGATAAAATAAGGTTGTTGCTAACACCATTGATTAAATTCAAAGTGCCTTCTTCCTTTAGGTTAAATTCCAAAATGGAATCTTCCAAAGGTTGCCCTTCAAACAAATTCGTTATGGATTTTATGGCTTCTTGTTGATAATTAAGATTGGCTTCAAAAGATAGTTTCATTAGCAAGCATCAATTATGTAGTTAAATAAATCGTTTGATGGTGCACCAAACATAGGCCTTGCCATAATTTTTGTAAGTGCAATTTTATTATTTTCAATAATATCGATTTTTATAGTTTTATGATTTTCAAACTCTTGCGTACCCCATACAATGTAAAATAATTTAGGTTTACTACCCTGTATTGCATTAAGTTCATCTTGCAGGTTGTAAAGCACCTCAAATCTTCTCCAATCTTGGTCACCATATTTGCCTATAAACTCTTTTTCAATTGGGGTATTTTTATTATGCGTTTTAAATTCAATAAGAGCAATGATTTTATTTTCTTTTATTAAATAAAATAAAGCATCCAAATCACCTGGCCAAGGGTTTCCTGTTTTGTTTGCTAAATAACATTCAACATTAGAATTTGCGGAGAGAAGCGATTTAACATTGCTAAAACTATACCCTCTCAATTTTTTAATACCCGCTTCTAATAATTTAATATTTATTAATTTATGGTTTGATAAATCAATTGTACCATCATCTATCAATGGCTTAATTGATAATATAAGATTATCCTCAACACTAAAATTTACTGGGTAATCTTTGGGCCAAATAAAAATGCGATACTGTGTATCAAGTATTTTAGCAAATGAAGCACAAGCAAAAATTTCTTGTGAGTAATTTTCAATTAGTAAGGTAGTTAATTCCTCAATATTATAATCGCCTTCATATTCATATTTATTGAATACACCATTAATTTTTTTAGCGGTTGTAACAATAAAACCATCAATACAAAAGCTAATGTGAGTATCAGAATTTACCTGAAGCCAAATAAATGGGTCAAGCTCTGTAATATCAAATTGTACTGCTTTGCCTTCGCAAACTCTTCGTTTTGGTTTGAAAACAATCATAATTAAATAGTTTTAAATTCAATTGCTGCATCTTTCATTTGCAGTACTGTATTCGTTTTCAATTGGTCGTTTCCTTTAAAAAGCTTGTCTAATGCAATGACTTTGGTA
>JAYVIS010000302.1:0-3761 GCA_043769975.1 Bacteroidota bacterium | reverse complement strand
AAAACGGCGGAATTTTATCATAAGAAATGGCGATTTCTTTAAATTGCCCTTGTGAATTTTCTATGCTTGGTTCATTTTCAAACTGCCAACTTGATTTATTTGGTGCCTTTTGAAAATTATAAGAATGAGCCTCAGAATCATGAAATCCTTTATAATAAACAGAACTATCGATGAAAATATTGTTTTTTATTAATGCTTTTTTAATTAGTTCAAATGGTTGAACGCACCAACCTCCAGCGCGGTATGTCTGACACGGCTTATCAATAATTTCAATTATAGCATGGTGATATTTAGTTACAATGTTTTCAACCTCAGTTTCATTAAAACAAGCTAATTTATATCTATTCGTATTAATTTGCCATTGATTATATTCAAATTTACAATCTTCCCAATGAGGATGAATATGTAAACCTATTTCATGACCTAAAGAAACTAATAGTTTTAATTGTTTTGATATAGCGTCATAATCAGATTTACAAGCTGAGTTGTGACTATTATTTTTTAATTGCACTAAATAGCCAGCATCAACAAAAAAAATAAAAGGTACTTTGTGTTTTGTGGCAATTTCAATTAACTTTTGAGTAGGTTCAAGAATACATTTTTGGGAACTACCCGAAAATTTTCCGAAAAATAATTCATAATCAAAACTAATGTGAATTTTCATATTTAACTTCCTTGTGGTGTATATAATGAAACGCCTTTCGATTCATAATTTTCAATCATCCAGGAGTGCATTTCATATGCATTAATAATCATACAGTGAGCATTTCCTAATGTAAAATGTTTTAAGAATCCAGCATTTTCAAATAATTTAATAAAATCATTACATTTTCTTTTTTTCGACCACTCTGGATTATGAACTTTCGTTTGCATAGTTTTCATAACCCCATTTTCATCAATTAATTGAGTTTGAAACAATTCTTTGTGATATATTGGAAATTTAAAATTTTCAACGGCATCTTCAATTGTATGAAAATTAGTTAAACTATTTAAATCCACTCCAATTAATACAATTTTACCATTTAATTGACAAAGCTTAAAAAATGGGCTATTGAAATTATAAGGTGTTATTTGATTGAAATGTGAATTTGTAATTTCTTCAGCATGAAAACCTAAAGCACAAACTGAATCTGTAGGATGAAAACTTCGTTTTACCCCATTCATTTTTCGGAATTCTTCTGTTATTATTCCCATTTTTGAAGGTGTATGTTTAAAATCAAAAACTGGGTTTGTTTTTAAATAATCGTAATTAAATCCCATTCCAGGAAAGGCAGGCATTACTAATGTTCCTTTAAATCCAATTGTATCAATAAAAGCGTTTATTACAGTTTCCGCTCCACCTTCAACAAATCCAATTTTACTAAGACTGGAATGAAGTAAAATTGAATCTCCTTCACTAATACCATTGCTTTTTAACTGTTTAATAATGGTTTGTTTGGTTACAATTTTATTTTGGTTAAATAATTGTTCCCTTTTTTTAAGACGACTATTTTTTTTACGTTTCTTGTAAAAATCAATAACGCTATTGGGCAAAATATAAAGAAGAAGTTTTCTCAAAGTAATAATTTAAAATAATTCTCTTTTCTTAAATTTCAATAATATTTCTAAAGGTAATTTTGCTTTATTGATTGTAAAATAAGGCACTAATTCAGGACCAAAACTTCTAAAGAATTTTTCTACGCCTTTTAGCATAGATCCTTCAAAATCAAATGTTTTGCATCCCAATTCCTTTGCTTTTTCAATACTTTTTTGAACTAAAACATTATTAATTCCTTGTATACCTGATTTTTTATCTACACCACCTAATAGGTAATAGCAGTTATTTTTGTCAAACACACAAAAAACAACACCTAACAGATTGTTTTCTTTTTTTGCGACCACACTAAATGAATTCGTATCGTCTGAAAATTTCATAAATACATTTTTTAATTCTAATTCATAAATATTTGCATCAGTGGTATTCAACGCATTCATAAAAAATTGGAATAAATCTTCTTTAGAAAGAGAATTTTCAGTAACAATTACCTCTTCCTTTATAGCTTTATTTATAGCATTTCTATTTTTAGAATCAAAATTAGATTTAATGTTATCAATAGAATTTTCAAGATTAATTCGGTAAGTGTAATTAGGAATTACTTTAAATTTATTCCAAATAAATGGTTGAAAATCGATGATATTTGAAGGGAATGCTAAAATTGTAAGCGCACTTTTTTGTTCTATAAAGTAAGAGCAAATCTCAGTCATAATTTCCTTTGAGAAATTTATGACAGTTGAATTATTTTTTCCATCTGAGTTAAAAAATAATCCACAATGAGGAGTATAAGGTGGTAATTTTATGAATTTGAACCCATATTTTATTGTATTTAAGTAATAAAATCCTCCAATTAACTGGTGTTCATCTTTATAAATTCCGATTACTGTCAATGAATCACCATATACAGATAACCATTTTTTACTAGCAAAAACACCAATTAATGGTTCAGCTTTTTCACAAAAGACATCAAGATTATTTATAGGTTTTAAAATCACTTTATTCTATTTGTCTTTTAGTAATTGATTATAAACATCAATCATTTGCTTAATATTATTTGTCCAATTATATTTTTCAATCACTTTTTGTCTTGCTGCTTTTCCTATATTAAGAGCTAGAGTTTCATCTAATAAATATTTTTCAATTTCAGATGCAGTTTGCTCAACATTACCAACTTCAACTAAACTTCCAAAGTTACTATTTTCTATGATTTCTTTTAATCCACCTGTATTAGTTGCAACAACTGGTTTTTCACATGCCATGGCCTCAATTACTGAAACCCCAAAACTTTCATAATCGCTGATATTAACTAAAACATCCAACATATTAAAATAGTTAGAAACTTCGGAAAAGGGAATTCTTCCAGTAAAGGTCACATCTTTTTCAATTTGCAATTCTACTACCAATTTTTTTAAAAACTCCAATTGTGAGCCTTCACCAATGATTAATAATTTTAAAGATTTTTCAGTATTTTTTTTCTTAAGTGTATCAAACGCTTTAATTAGAATATCTGTATTATATAATTTCTCCAAAGGTTTAATACTTCCAATAACAAATGAATTCGAATCTAATATACTTTTTACATCTTTTTTCTTAAAATCTTCTATATCTACACCAAATGGTATAACATGAATTTTTTTATTTGTAACTGGTTTTAAAAAATCTTTGATTGTTTGAGAAGTTGCGCAAATTGCATCTGCTCGACGTAAGTTAAATTTTAAAATGGTTTTATTAATGATATTTTTTTGAGGAAACTTCATGACATCAGTCCCCCAGGCAGAAATTACAAAGGGATGAAAACCACTCAAGGCTCCAATTAAACCATAACTTGTAGCATAATGAGCGTGAACAATATCTGGTTTAAATTCATTAATTGCTTTTTTTAATGGAATCACAAATTTTAAATACGATAGCTTACTTGCAGCACTATCTGCCTCTAGCCTATTTATAGGTTCAAATAGAACTTTAATATTTTTTTTATTTAAATACCATGAATAAGAAGCTTTATTGAAACTAAATAAACCCACTTCAACACCTTGTTCAGCCAAACCTAATGCCCACTTTTCAGTGTGCTCAGAAAACGTATCAGATAATAATAGAATCCTCATTTGCGTGGAAATAAAAAGTGTTTTAATAATCTCAATTTAGAAAAACTGGTCAAATAGTGATACCATTTTCTACCGTAATCTTTGCTAATCACTAATTGTTCTTTTATGAAAATAGTTGTAAT
>JAYVIS010000301.1:0-3452 GCA_043769975.1 Bacteroidota bacterium | reverse complement strand
TTCCATATTTTATTAAGCAAAAATATTTATATGAAAATAAAACATTTTACTTTGAAGGAGAGGATAATAACGTGAGAGATTTAATAAATAAAAATCATGTTTTTGATATTAAACCAAATAGCAAGTGGATTTGTAAAGAGGTTACTTTATTGAAAGAGAGTCAGCATAGTCTTTTTAGTGTAGAGGATAAGTATGTGATTTCTTATGTTTTTATAAATGACAAAAAGGAAACTTTTGCTAGAATAAGTAATCCATTTTATCCCGAAGTAAGAGATAGTCGTACTTTTTACGGGGGTAAAAATTTTATTTCAGAAAAAGAATTTCTTGAAAAAGAAAATGCTATTAAAAAGGCGGAGCAAATGCGTAAAGATAAGTGGGATGATTTAGTCGCTAAAGAAAAAGAAGGCATTAATAATAGAAAAGCTAAAATTATTGCTGATTATGGTCAGGCTAATGCTGATATGATATTAAGGGGTAAAGTTAAATTAGGCTTTACGAGAGAAATGTGTGTAGATGCTTGGGGCCCATTATTTAAGTCATCTAAAACCATTAACGACCAAGGTGCTTTTGAAACTTGGATATATAGCATTACACAAGTTTTGTATTTTAAAAATGGCATCCTTATACAAATCGAACAATAAATATTACGAAACAATAATTCAACCAAATAATCACTCTAAAAAAACAACATGAATCTAACAATAAAAATTATTCGGAATAAAAACAATAATGACAAACATGAAGGGACATTACACTTTGGATCTGATATAATTATTCCTTTTTCAGTCACAGATAACGAATTAAAAGACATTCATTTCAGTAATATTTTAAGAGATACACAAACAGCAATTGGTGAAAATATTTATCAAGCTACTTTTACAATTATAGCCGATTAATGAGCTCAGAAATAAAGAACAGTTAATTTTTTAGCATAGCTACGAAAGAATTTTATAATGAAGGCTATACGATGGCAAAAATTCAGCAACTCGATTTTTTTAAATCATTTCAGTGCGAGCCTAGTTTGTATATTCCAAAAGTAAAATGGAAAGTTTTTGATAATTTAATGCAAGAGGTTCTTACGGAATATAAAAATTCCGAAAAACAAAAATTCCGAAAAATTCATGCGCTCATAAACATTATATATATTGAGTTTTCGAGGTTATACATAAAACAGGACAGCACAAAAAAACAATCTTATTTATTAAAACTAAATCAGTTTGAAGAGTTAATAGAAACAAATTTTCGTAGTATAAAAAAAGCAAGCGATTATGCTGAGCTATTAAATATTTCTGAAAAACATTTGAATAGAATAACCAAAGATTGTTTAAATAAAACCAGCACGCAATTAATAACTGACAGAATAATGCTCGAAGTAAAACGTTTACTGATACACAACGAATTAAATGTTTCGGAAATAGCTTATAAATTAGGCTATACAGACAACTCTTATTTTACGAGATTATTTAAAAAACATTCGGGAGAAACTCCCTTAGCTTTTTTAAATAAATACAATACGAGCTCTTAATAGTTCATTATTCCTTTATTTATAGTATGTTTACAACATAGAGTCTCTAAAAATTTCTATTCTATTTTTTGAAAAAAACATACACTGATAACTCCATAGAAGCCCAAGAAGCTGATTATTTATACATTAACACATCGCAATTGCCCAATGCTGGCAAGGGTTTATACACGGCTATTGATATTTATAAAGACGAAGTTATTTCTTTATTTAAAGGTCCTATTTTATCAAACAGACAAGTAGAAAACCGTGTAGAAAAAAACAAGGACGCTTATTTTATAAAAATGCTTGATGGCAGTATTATGGATTCGATGCAAACGCACTGCTTTGCTAAATACGCTAACGATGCTGTTGGTTATACTAAATCAGTATTTAAAAATAATTCAAAAATTGTGATTGATGAACACGGAATGGTTTGTATTATGGCAACTAAACGTATTAAAACAAATACCGAAATTTTCTGCGGTTACGGAAAAGCGTATTGGAAAAAACATGGCGCAAGTCAGGAAGAGTAAAAAAATTACTGTTGCTATTAAAAAATCAATCCCTCTTCAACCAACCAGTAATACTTAAACGTTGTTTTTGTGTAACAAGCACTTCGTGTTGTAATTCATCACTTTTAAATAAAACCGTTTTGCCTTGTGTTGGTGTTATTTTTTGGTTGTTATAATTTTGATAAACCATTAACTCTCCACCATCAGCCATTTTCCAATCATCATTCAAATAACTTATCATCGAATACATGCGTCCGTTATTATTTTTAAACTGATCGTAATGCTTGCTATAAAAACTTCCCGCTTGGTATAACGAGTAATGAAATTCGTAACTTGTTATGCCAGCAAAACAACTTCTGTTAAGGTGTTTCACAAAATCATCAATCTGATTTAAAAATTCATTTTCAAATTCATTATCGTGTTTGCGATCGAGCCAATAGATAGAGTCGCCTCTCGTTTTGGTGTCATGCAACACTTCTTTATTATTACCTGTTCCTGCGGGCACTAATAAATTTTGACTAACAAGCATTAAAATTTGTTGCTTTATTTTTTGTGCTAAATCATCAGTTATAAAATGATTAGCAATGCCAATTTTATCATTGATAAAACTGGTAATCAATTGTTCAAATTCTTTTTCCATCGGGCTTTTTAGCCTGATTATGCAGACAGAAGCTAAAGGTAGTTTAATAAACGAGCTAGCAACTTTTTATTACATTATTGAAAAATTCTCTAAAACTTCAAACGCCATTTCTTGCTGTGTTACAGGGTGCGTTATAAATAAGCGTTTGGCATGTAAGGCAATGGCATTTTCTTTATAAGGCATTATTGAACCATATAACTCATCACCCATTATTGTGCAACCTATGCTTGCAAGTTGAGCCCTTATTTGATGGTATTTCCCTGTATGTAAATTTATAGTCCATTTAAAATAATTACCATAAGGTTCTGTAACATAGTCCAGTTGAGCTTTTTCGGTGTAGTGCATTTCTTCATCAAACAACATTGCTTTCTTTTTTTCTTTACGATGCCAGTGGGTTAATGTTTTTAGTTCGGAGACTGAGGTGGTCGCTGAGCCTGTCGAATGTACACTCAAAGCCCCCGTTAATGCAACATATTCTTTTTTAACTTGGCGTTGAGCAAATTGTTCGCTTAAATTTCGCAAATACGCTTTGTTTTTTGTAAACAAAACAATGCCACTCGTTACTCTGTCAAGCCTATGTAAATGCTGTGCATAAGGTATTTTTTCTTGAGTGGTTTCTCTAAGATAATTTTTCACTAATTGCAATAAATTTACATGATTGTTTCTATCAGGCTCTACCATTAAGCCTGGTGGTTTATTACAAACCAACAACACATCGTCTTCATAAATAATATCTAACATCACTATAGGGAAAATATGAGTAAATTTATCAAAATAATTTCTTGTTATGATTATA
>JAYVIS010000300.1:0-5710 GCA_043769975.1 Bacteroidota bacterium | reverse complement strand
AACCTGACGAAGTACAAGGTGGAACATTTACCATTACTAACGTGGGTACTTTTGGAAATGTAATGGGTACGCCAATTATTAACCAACCACAAGCTGCAATTTTAGCAGTTGGTGCAATCAAAAAGAAACCAGCAGTTATTGAAACGCCTCAAGGTGATGTTATTGCAATCAGACATTTTATGTTCTTATCACTATCTTATGATCATAGAGTGGTTGATGGCTCTTTAGGCGGAAGCTTTTTACGCAAAGTAGCAGATTATATGGAAAACTGGGATGTTACTAGAGTATCATAAAAAAACCTCATTTTAGAATTGTTAAAACCCCCTTTATTGGGGGTTTTTTTATCGTTAAAATTGTGGTTTTTATCTAAATTATGCTATTTTTGCTAACTTGTTGAAAGAATTCTAAACACAATACCTATGAAAAAATACTTTGTACTTTTTATTACGATTTTAAGCTTTTCTTTAGTTTCAAAAGCACAACTTCAAACGGGTTCATATGCCGATTATTTTAGAGAAGGAAGTTTTCTTTTATTAGAAGAGAATTATGACCAAGCATTAAAAAACTTTTTGGAGGCTTATAAAATTGACTCTAGTTCTGCAAACATTAATTTTAACGTTGGTTATTGTTTAATGAATTCTTCAAACAAAAAAGCTGCAGCAGAACGTTATTTATCTAAGTCGATCACAAACATTACCAAGAATTACCGTAGTGATGATCCTTCAGAAAAACAAGCTCCACCGCTAGCACATTTTTATTATGCTAGAGCGTTGCACAATAATTATAAATTTGATGAGGCCTCAGCACAATACACATTATTTGAAACACAATACGTAAAAGATAAAAAACTAAAAGAAGAAATTGCCTTTTACAAAGCTCAAACTGTTTATGCCAAAGAAAAAGTAGCATCTCCAATAAATGTTACGATACAAAACTTAGGAGATAGCATCAATAGCGAATACCCTGACTTTAGCCCTGTTTTGAGTGCTGATGAAAGAACAATAATATACACAACAAGAAGAAACACTTCTACAGGCGGCGAAAAAAGTCCCGACGGTCAATACTATGAAGATATTGTTATTGCCTATAAAGACGATAATAATAAATGGTCATCTCCAAAACCAATTAGCCAATACATTAATACAAATGGAAATGAAGCTTCTATTAATTTAACACCTGATGGACAAACATTAATTGTGTATCAAGATGTTGGGTCTGGAAACGGAGGAGATATTTATTTTAGTACGTGGGATGGTAAAGAGTGGAGTTCGTTACAACAATTTGGTTCTGACATTAATACAAAATACTTTGAATCACATGGTTGTTTAACCGCCGATAATAATACGTTGTATTTTGTTTCAGACAGACCAGGTGGGTTTGGAGGACGAGACATTTACCGTTGTGTAAAATTACCAAATGGTAAATGGAGTAAAGCATTAAATGTTGGTCCGACAATAAATACAAAATATGATGAGGACGGTCCATTTATGCATCCTGATGGTGTAACATTAATGTTCGCGTCAAAAGGGCACCAAACAATGGGCGGATTTGATATTTTATTTTCTACATTAGACGAAGATAAAAAATTCTCGGCTCCAGAAAATATGGGTTCACCAATTAACACGCCAGACGATGATGTGTTTTTTGTAACTTCACCAGACGGTAAACGTGGTTACTTTTCTTCAGCGAAAGATGGAGGGTTAGGAGAAAAAGATATTTATAGCATGTTTATTCCTGATGCAAAAGAAAAACCTTTGGCATTATTTAAAGGATCCATTATTCCTGCTAATGGAGAAAAACTACCTGAAGACTTAATGGTTGTTGTAACTGATAAAGAAACTGGCGAGGTGATTGGAACTTATAGACCTAAAGAAAACGGAACCTTTAGTACAATTTTGCCTCCTAACAGAAATTATGTGTTTTCATATCAAAGTAAAGGCGAAGAGTTTTACAATGAAGAATTATACGTAACAAATGATGTATCTTATCAAGAAATTAAAAAGGAAATCAATCTTGAGCCAGTTTCATTGTTAGGTAAGGTTAAGGTTAAAAACAAAACAGTGATCTTAAATACAATTGTATTAAACAATCCAATTGATAAGAAAGCAGTGCCAAATGCCAACATTACATTAACTGAAAAAGGTGGTACTGATGTGACCTATGTTGTTGATGCAGATGGTAAAAAAGAAGGGACTGTTTTAGCCTTTGAAAAATTATACTCAATTGTTGCAGAAGCAAATGGTAAAAAAACAAAACCAATTTCTTTTAACACATTTGGTATAAAAGGAAGTAAAGCAGTAACACAAATTTTATATTTAGAAGGAAAAGCAGCTAAAGAATTTGATTTGTTTTTAAATGTGCGTGTAGTGAACTCAAAACAAAAACCTTTAGCGAATTCAGCTATTACACTTTCTGGAAATAATGGAAGTAAATATGAAGGTGTAACAGATGCAAAAGGTCGTTTAAAAAATGTTGAATTAGCTCGTGATGTGAATTACGAATTAACGGCAGAAAACAATTCTAGTGTTTCGAAAAAAGAACTATTTAATACTCAAAATATTAAATCTAAAAAAGTTTATGAAAAAACATTAGTAATAGAAACGACTGCGATTGTAAATACAAATCCAACTGAAAACCCAGAAAAAAATTATGCATGTGGCAATCCAATTAACTTCAAACGCTTCTTCTCTTATGATAGAAATGAAACCAAAGAAGAAGATGAATGGATTAATATCATTGATGCAATTGTAGCAAAAACAAAAGAATGCAGTCCAACTGTTAAAATTTTGTCGAGCGCTTCACAAGTTCCAACTCGTAAATATTCTAATAATAAATTATTAGCTAAATCTCGTGCTGAAAAAATGGAAGCTAAAATTAGAGAAGCTGTAACTGCAAAAGGTGGTGATGCAAGCAAAATTAATTTTAAATTGGTTTATGAAGTGCGTGGTCCAATGTATGAGGCAGATTACACAAATGTTGAAAAATATGGCAAATACCAATATGTAAAAGTTATAGCCAGATAATATTAATTTCATTCAAAAAAAGCATTAAGAAATTCTTAATGCTTTTTTTTTGCCATATAAAAACACAATTATTTTACTAAATTTGAAGGTGAATCAAAAACCAAAAATAAATATTATTGGAGCGGGTATTTCTGGCTTATGTGCCGGAAGTTACATGCAAATGAATGGGTTTGAAACTCATATTTTCGAAAAGCATTCTATCCCTGGCGGACTATGTACAAGTTGGGAAAAAGGAGAATTTACAATTGATGGATGTGCCCATTGGATTTTAGGTTCAGATAAAGGAAGTGGATTTTATCATATGTGGTCTGAATTACTAAATTTAGAATCCATCGAATTTCATCACCATGAAGTGCGCATTCACGTTGAAGTAAAAAACAACGCGGATAAATATGGAAGTAAGATTTTTAATGTTTATACGAATCTAGATCAATTAAAAAAATACATGATTGATTTATCTCCAGAAGATGAAAAAGTCACGACTGCTTTTATCAATGACATTAGGGTATTACAAGATTACGAGTTGCCACCCGTTATGGATAAGTTGCCTTTAATTCCTTCTATCATTAGAGGAATAAAAATGACTCGCTATTTAAAATTTCTTTTCATCCTAAATAAACAAAGAAAGGTCAGCAATTTTGATCTAGCTAAAAAATTTAAAAATCCATTTCTTCGTGAAGCTTTTGAATTACTGTATGATGGACAAGAAGTAAAAATGTTAGTGTTTAATTTTCCTCATGCTGTATTTGATAAAAAAAGTGCTGGGTATCCTATTGGTGGTTCGTTAGCATGGGCACAAAAAATTGCAGACAAATACACTTCGCTTGGTGGCACTATCCATTATAATACGCCTGTAAAAAAAATATTGACAGAAAATAATAGTGCCAATGGATTATTAGTTCGAAATGATGTTGTCCATAAATGTGATGCTGTTTTATCTACAGCCGATTGGTATAAAACAGTATTTGAATATTTAGATGGAAAATACGTAGATGATAACATCATTAAGCTTAAAGAAGGAAAAGTGATTGATGTTTATTATTCGATTTTATTAGCTTCATTTGGTTTAAAAAAATCATATAAAGAATATCCGCATTTTCATCGTTTCCCAACCGAAATAAAATTGGAATCACCTTGTGGGACGAGCTGGGATAGATTAGAAGTGCATTTTTATAATTATGACCCAACACTTGCTCCGGAAGGAAAAACAGTGATGGCTTGTAGCTTTTACACAACCAACGGAAACTATTGGATTAATTTACGTAAAAATGAACGTGTGAAATACCGGGAAGAAAAAACGAAATTTGTTAACGCACTTGTAGATTTATTAGAAATTAAATTTCCTGGAATTAAAGATGATATTGAAGTAACTGATTTTGCAACACCAGCAACAGTTTTACGATACACGAATAATTGGCAAGGTAGCGCACAAGGATGGTTGCCAGGAGAAAACATTATTGCTTCATCACCAGTTAAATTTACGCTTCCAAAACTGAACCAATTTTTTTATGCAAGTCATTGGGGAAGACCTGGTGGCGGAATACCAGTTGCTATTAACCAAGGCAGAGATGTTGCCAAACTAATGTGTAAACATTTTAAAAAAGAATTTAAAACCACAAAAGCCTAAAAATAAAATTCATAAAAAAACCCTTTGCATTAAACGCAAAGGGTTTTTTGTTTTACGATAAATAAAATTAAACAACCAGTTTTTTGTAACGAGGGCGTTTTGGCTCAACATTCCCTAAACGCTTTTTACGATTTTCTTCGTATTCACTGTATCCACCTTCGAACCAATAAACAGAACTATCACCTTCAAAAGCTAAGATGTGCGTACATACACGATCTAAAAACCATCTATCGTGACTAATAATTACAGCACAACCAGCAAAGTTTTCTAAACCTTCTTCTAATGCTCGTAATGTATTTACATCTAAATCATTTGTTGGCTCATCCAGTAATAAAACGTTTCCTTCATTCTTTAATGCCATTGCTAAATGCAAACGATTACGTTCTCCACCAGAAAGCACACTTACTTTTTTTCCTTGGTCGCTTCCAGCAAAATTAAAACGAGAAATATAAGCTCGCGAGTTCATTGCTTTTCCTCCAATAATAATATTTTCTGCTCCACCACTCAATACATCATAAACCGTTTTGTTTGGTTCAAGCTCTTTATGATTTTGATCAACATAAGAAATTTTCACAGTTGGCCCAACTTTAAATTCTCCACTGTTTGGAGTTTCCTCCCCCATTATCATTCTAAACAAAGTTGTTTTACCAGCACCGTTTGGCCCAATAATACCAACGATTCCAGCTGGTGGTAATTTAAAATTTAAATGTTCATACAGTAATCTATCTCCAAATCCTTTAGAAACATCTATTGCTTCAATAACTTCGTTACCAAGGCGCGGACCGTTAGGAATAAAAATTTCCAAACGTTCTTCTTTATCCTTGATATCTTCATTCATCATTTTGTCGTAATTACCTAAACGTGCTTTTTGTTTCACACCTCTACCTTTTACTCCTTGACGAACCCAATCTAACTCTCGAGCTAGGTTTTTTGACGCTTACTTTCTGTTTTCTCTTCTTGCTTTAAACGAGCACCTTTTTGTTCTAACCAACTACTGTAATTACCTTTCCATGGAATACCTTCCCCTCTATCTAATTCTAAGATCCAACCAGCTACATTG
>JAYVIS010000299.1:0-4348 GCA_043769975.1 Bacteroidota bacterium | reverse complement strand
TAATTATTTTAGGAATAGAATCCAGTTGTGATGATACTGGCTGTGCTATAATAAAAAATGGTATTTTACTGTCAAATGTTACAGCAACACAAAGCATTCATCAGCAATATGGCGGTGTTATACCTGAATTAGCAAGTCGCGATCATCAAAAAAACATATTGCCAGTTATAGATTTAGCATTAAAACAAGCAAATATTACCCTAAATGATTTAACAGCCATTGCAGTAACTCTTGGCCCAGGTTTAAGTGGGAGTTTATTAGTTGGCTTATCTTTTGCAAAATCATTGGCATTGGCCCTAAATATTAAATTAATAGAAGTCAATCATATGCAAGGGCATATCCTAGCTCATTTTATTAAAGAAGAGGTTGAAGGGACTAGAGGGAATGAAGGGACTGAAGAGACTGAAGGGACTGAAGAGACTGAAGGGAATAGAGAGATAAAAGAGATAAAAGAGACTGAAGGGAATCAATATAATTTAAGTCCTAAATTTCCATTTTTATGTTTAACAGTTAGTGGAGGACATACTCAAATTATTAAAATTTCATCTCATTTAAATTTTGAATTATTAGCAGAAACTGAAGACGATGCTGTTGGAGAAGCGTTTGATAAAGCAGCTAAAATATTAGGTCTACCCTACCCTGGCGGTCCGTTAATTGATAAATATGCTAAACTTGGAAATGCAAATGCGTTTAAATTTCCAACACCACATCTCAAAAATAATAACTATAGTTTTAGTGGGGTAAAAACTGCTTTTTTATATTTTATTCAAGCACAAACAAAACTGAACGAACATTTTATTTCAGAAAACTTAAACGACATTTGCGCTTCATACCAAAATCATTTAATAAATTACTTACTCAAAAATTTATTAGCCGTTAGCAAAGAAACAAACATTAAACAAATTGCTATTGCTGGCGGTGTTTCTGCCAATTCAGGTTTAAGAGCACAGCTCGAAGTGTTAGGAAAAAAACACAAATGGGAAACATACATTCCGAAATTTGAATATTGTACGGATAACGCCGCTATGATAGCTGTAACAGGTTATTATAAGTTTTTAGAAAATCAGTTTTGCGAATTAAATGTAATACCAATGCCTCGATACAGCATTTAATTTAAATCCAAATACAATTTTATAATTTCTTTTCTTTGCTGAACTAAATCTTCAAATCGCTTTTTGTTTTTAGATTTCATATTTAAAACTCGCCATATTCCCATTGTTTTTTTGCGAAGTGGTGAAAGGTATAAACAGATAAAACCGCATAAAAATGAAACAACCACAATTAATAAACCTAACCAACCTGAATATATTACTTTAGGAATAAAAAATAAAAACAGATAATTTACCAAAAACAAAACGGCTCCTATTCCCATATAAAATGAGGCTTTAAACTCTTTTACTCTCACTTTTTTTGTAGTGATGACATGCGCTAATTTATAAGGCCAATAATTTCCAATTAATCCTATCACATAAATTGGCAAGGTTAAAATAATTAAAGCTAATCTTAAAACAACTCCAACATAATTTATTTTATGTTTTTGATGAGGATTAATTAACCAATCTCGTAAATTATATTTTTTCAATTCCGAAAAATAATGATTTGTTTTTTCGGCAAGTTCTAAAACTTTTTCAGGCATTGAATCTTCAGCCTTATTTATAACTTCAACAACGTTAGTAGAAAATAAAAAGTCATGTTCTAAATTTTTAAAATTTAAATGATGCTTTTTAATAAAATCATATTTCAAAATTATTTCTAAATGTTCAATTACTTTTTCACTTCGATGGTGTGTAATATTTACAATCAACTGCTTCATTTTAGCAGATAAATCAGCTAAAAAAACATTCATTGTTTTAGCAGGAGCTTCTTTGTATTGCTCCATATAATCAATCATAGAAATTGGTCGGCCATCATTAAAAAAAACAGTTCCTCTAAATTGTGATGGATCTTGGTAATTAACTCCTATAGGTACAACCGTTAAATTTTTCAGATCGCTATCGGTCATTGCTCCAAAAATCATACGTGGAACTCCTTTTTTTAAGGGACGTAACCGACGCTCTTGTATACAAATTCCTTCAGCGAAAATAATTATTTTCTTATTTTTTTTAAGTAAGCTATTTACAATATTATAAGTTTCATCATTTTTCAATAATCCTTCTTTTCCACCATCTTGCATTCTAAAAATGGGAATAACGCCTAAACTTTCTAAAACCCAAGTAGCAGCTCCTTTTTTAAAAGCATCACCTCTTGCTAAATATCGCACTCTTGGCGGGTAAACTAATGCGGAAATAGCAACAGGATCCATAAATGCATTTGGATGATTCATTGCTAAAATTACAGGACCTTTAACTTTAAGGTTATGGACATTAGAGATTTGAGTTCTTTTAAAAAAAACTGCTATTACAAAGCCTAAATAATATTTAAATATGTGCCAAAGCATTTTTAAAGATATATAAAATTGTGAAACGTAAAAGTATAAACACAAAAAAAGCTACAATGATATTTCACATGGTAGCTTTTTAAAACAAAAACTAAATTTTATCCTATTGGTGGCGGAACTGAATTAAACAATGCGCTTAATTCTGTTTGTGTTTCAGCTGCTAACCAACCAGCCATGCCTTGTTTCCAAACTTGACTTTGTCTGTTAAATTGCCCTGCACTTGCCATAGCCTGTAATTGTTGCATATTAAACGGGCCTGTTTGAGCACCATTTACAGCTACAAAATATTGCATAATTGGTGGCGGTGGTGGCGTGTTTTGTCCACTTCCTCCATTAAATTGATTATTTTGAAAGGCATTTCCCATTTGTCCCATCATTCCCATTCCCATTCCTGCACCTAAACCAGCTCCCATAATTCCTCCACCTGCAGAGTTATTAGCCGCATCTTCCATTGCATTTGCAGCTTGAAATTGTGTGAAAGCACCTAAGTTTCCAATAATACCCATACTACTTCTTTTATCCAACATTTCCTCAACCTCAGGCGGTAAAGACACGTTTTCAATTAAAAATTTAGTTAAGTCTAATCCTATTTCATTAAACTCAGGTTTAATTTTTTCGGTAATAATGTTAGAAACCTCAGCAGTATTTGACGCTAAATCTAAAACAGGAATTTTACTTTCTGCTAACGATTCCATACCTCTTGAAACTGCTAAACTTCTTAAATATTCATTTACTTCATCCGTTGTAAATTCTGATGCTGTACCTGCAACTTCTTTCAAAAATTTGCCAGCATCATTTACTCTAAATGCGTAAGTTCCAAAAGCACGTAAACGGATTGGTCCAAATTCTGCATCACGCAACATGATTGGATTTTTACTTCCCCATTTTTGATCTCTGAATAACTTAGTACTTACAAAAAATACATCTGCTTTAAACGGACTATCAAAACCATATTTCCAACCTTTTAGGGTTGATAAAATTGGCATATTTTGAGTTGATAACGTGTACATGCCTGGTTGAAAAACATCAGCAATTACACCTTCATTCATAAACACAGCTACTTGGCTTTCACGCACAGTAAGCTTTGCATTCATTTTTATTTCGTTTTGGTATCTAGGAAATTTATAAATTATTGTATCGTTGGTATTGTCTGTCCAATCAATAATATCAATAAATTCATTTCTCAGTTTATCAAATAATCCCATTATAATTTTGTTTAAAATTGTTTAAGTAAATGTATAAAATATTATTCAATTATAATTGAATTGGACTTTGTTAAAATAATACAAATATGGGCGTTTCCCTCCTATCGTCGGGGCAGGCTTTCCACTTCAATCTTTTATTGCGGAAAAAAATCGCAATAAAAGGATTTTCGTTACAATCCTTAACGCAAATAAAGAAAGATTACTACTACCAAAAATTATTAAATTTACAGTTATATTGAAAAATGCAAAACACATACTCATTATTGGCGGCGGAGCTTCAGGTTTTTTTGCCGCCATTAATTCAGCAATTAATTTTCCTGAGGCTAAAATTACTATTCTCGAAAAATCATCTAAACTTTTATCTAAAGTTAAAGTTTCGGGGGGTGGCCGTTGCAATGTAACGCATGCGTGTTTCGAAAATCAAGAACTGATTAAAAATTATCCTCGAGGGCAAAAAGAATTGCAACAAGTGTTTTCGCAATTTACCACAAGTGATACGGTTTCTTGGTTTGCGCAACGTGGCATCAAATTAAAAACCGAACCAGATGGAAGGATGTTTCCGGAAAGTAATAGCAGCGAAAGTATTATCAACTGTTTTTTGGAAGAAGCAAAAAAACATCATATCGACATTCATTTAAGTGAAGAAGTTATTGAATTAAAATCAAACGAAAATAAAATATCAGTTACAACAACTAAAAACACTTTT
>JAYVIS010000298.1:0-17461 GCA_043769975.1 Bacteroidota bacterium | reverse complement strand
TAGTTCAGCTGTTGTAAATGCTCCTGGAATTTATACAGTAGTAGTTACCGGTTCAGGTGGAGCTTGCCCAGGTGCAGCAACATCAACCATATCAGTAAGTTCGGCAGGAACTGCGCCATTAGCCACAGCGTCAAGTGGAGGCACATTAACCTGCACCACAACAAATGTTGTGTTGTCTGGTGGACCAGGAGGAATGAGTTCTTACAACTGGACAGGACCCGGAATTGTTTCTGGTGGCAGTAGTGCGAATCCAACAGTGAATGCAACTGGGAATTACATCTTAACAATTGTCAATTCATTTGGTTGCACAAGTACTATAAGTGTAAATGTACCTCAAAACATAACACCGCCAGTATCATCTGCATCTAGTAGTGGATCAATAACGTGTATTAGTTCATCAGTTTTATTATCAGGAGGTCCATCATCAGGTGTTAACTATTCTTGGAGTGGCCCTAGTTTTAGTAGCGGTACCACTTCACAAAATGCAACTGCAACATCTGCAGGAACATATTCACTATTAGTAACAAATACGACAAATGGTTGTACTAATGTTTCAACAACAATTGTTTCCAATAATACTACTTTACCACTTTCCACTGCCAGTTCAACAGGAAGTGTAACTTGTGTAACAAATACAGTAAATTTATCTTCTAGTCCAACTGGAATGAATTACGTTTGGACAGCACCAGGCGGAAGTTCAATTTCTTCAGGATCTACTTCACAAAATGCAATTGGATCTGGAGCTGGAGTTTATACAGTTAACATAACAAATCCTATCAATGGTTGCTCAAAAACTGCAACAGTAAATGTACCACAAAACACTACATTACCATCTTCATCTGCAGCAACATCAGGCAGTATAACATGTACAACAAATAGTGTAAGTTTAACATCACTTCCTGGAGGAATGACATACGCATGGAGTGCACCGGGAGGAAGTTCTATATCATCTGGATCAACTTCACAAAATGCAGTTGGATCTGGAGCAGGAATTTATACAGTTAATATTACGGATCCTATTAATGGTTGTTCAAAAACTGCAACTGTTCTTGCAAATCAAAACATAACTGTACCTGTTTCTACTGCTTCAACAAGTGGAACAATTACTTGTGCAACAACAACAATTAATTTAACTTCTTCCTTAGCAGGTATGAGTTATAATTGGGCATCGCCTGCAGGCAGTTCAATTGCTTCCGGAGCAACTTCACAAAATGCTATAGGAATGGGAGTTGGAATTTATACTGTAACTGTTACAAATCCGATAAATGGATGCTCAACATCATCTACTATAATGGCCAATCAAAACAATTCACTTCCAATAACCTCAGCATCAGTTACTGGCTCTATTACATGTACAACTAATACCATTAATTTAAGCTCAACACTTGGTGGAATGAGTTATACCTGGACACCACCTATTGGAAGTACTGTTTTGAGTGGCGTTAATTCTCAATCAGCAATAGGACAAGGAGCTGGTGTTTATTCTATAACTGTTTTAAATCCTATAACAGGTTGTTCGGTAATTGCAACAACAACCGTTTTAAGTAATAGTTCATTACCAACATTAAGCGTTACATCTACAAGCACTTTAATAACATGTTTGTCACCAACAATTGGGTTAACTGCAAGTTCATCAAATACAAATACAATTAGCTGGATAACTCCAGTCGGAACGAGCTCAAATCCAGTAATTGCAAATGTTGCAGGGAACTATATCGTAAGCATTACTGATGCAATAACCGGCTGTACAACTACTCAAACTATTTCAATTAGTGGAACTACAGTGGCGCCTACAGCAATTACAGCAGCAAGTTCAATTATGCCATGTGGTTCAGCAACACTTACAATGTCTGCTACATCTTCTCAAACAAGTGGTGTAACCTATTTGTGGACAGGCCCAAGTATCGTTTCAGGAAATACAACACAAAATCCAACTATAGGCATGACTGGTCTTTATACAGTTGTCGTAACTGACACAATAACTGGCTGTTCATCATCCGCAACTGTTTCTGTAATTCAGGGAAGTATTTCAGCAGCATTTTCAACTGACCCATTAACAGGAATTGCACCATTAACCGTTAATTTTACCGATTTAAGTTCAGGAGCAATAGGTTACATTTGGGATCTTGGAAATGGATCAACCTCCACAATTCCTAATCCAACTACAACATATCCAAATACTGGAACATTTACTGTAATGTTAGTTGTTACTTCTGGAATTTGCTCAGATACAGCTTATACAACCATAATTGTTAATGATGGATTTAGTTTAGAAATTCCAAATGTTTTTACTCCAAATAATGATGGATCAAATGATTTATTTACTATAAAATCAACTGGAGTAAAAGAAATTTCATTACAAATTTTTAATCGTTGGGGAGAAAAAATGTATGAGTTTACAGGGCCCAAAGCAGCTTGGGATGGATTAATTTCTAATGGAGCAAAAGCTACAGATGGCACCTATTTTTATTTTGTGAAGGCAATAGGATTTGACGATAAAGAAGTTGAAAAAAAGGGAACCCTAAATTTATTTAGATAAACTATTTTACTAATTTATTAGAGGTAATAATTTCTAATAAATTAGTAATTTCTTCTTTTGTGTTAAATGAATGCAAACAAATTCGAATTCTTTCTTGATTCGTTTTAACTGTAGGACTTTTAATCGATTTGACAAAGAAATTTTCTTTTGCTAATTTTTCCTCAAGTTTTTGCACGTTCTCATTTCCAGATTTTAAATAACAGTGAATTGCACTTTTGCTTTCAATAAAATTTTGATTGGATTTTATCACTTGATTAAAATATTCAATATTTGATTTTAATTTTTCAAGTTCATTTGATTTGCTTAATAAATTGTATGCTGCTTTAATCGCCAATAAATTATGCTCAGGCATTGCCGTAGTATAGATAAATGATCTAGCAAAATTAATTAAGTAATTTTTCAGCTCCTCGCTCCCAACAATAGATGCACCATGGCATCCAAGAGCTTTACCGTAAGTGTAAATTCGTGCAAAGCAATCCTCTTCAATATTCAATTCATTACAGAGACCTTTACCATTTTTTCCAAAAACACCAATAGCATGTGCTTCATCAACAATTAAATGAGCGCCAAATAATTTCGTCATATTTACAAGTTCATTCAAAGGGGAAGAATCTCCATCCATTGAATAAACACTTTCAACCACTATATAAATTTCTTTAAATAAGGTTTTATGTCTTTCTAATACTAATTTTAAATCATCTAAACTGTTATGCTTAAATTTATAATGTGTTGCAAAACTTAATCTAATACCATCGATAATTGAAGCATGAATGAGTTCATCATATAAAACCAAATCACCCTTTTGAGGGATAGAGGAAAGTAGACCGACATTAGCATCGTAGCCAGAATTAAAAATAAGTGCGCTTTCTGAATTATGAAAATTTGCAATAAATTTTTCAGTTTCATAAAAGAGTTCGGAGTTTCCGGAAATTAAGCGGGAGCCAGTTGAGCCCACTTTATTTGATGAATGTATTTTATTCAACTCATCTAAAAGTATGCCTTGTGAAGAAAATCCTAAATAATCATTACTTGAAAAATCAAGTTTTGGAAAATTAAAATCCAGTTTTCGAAAAGAAAAATTTTCTTTTCGTTGTCTAATTAATTCTGAAAGTTTTGCTGGAAACTTTTGTCCAAAAGACATTAGTTATTCGGTTTAATTATAACTTGAGTTCCATCAATATTTGTGGCTTTTATAACACCACCTTCTTCACAAGTTAATTTGTCATATTTAACTTCAACAATTAACTTTCCATCCCTATTAATTATTCCAGTCAAATTTTTTATTCTTACAGTAGCATTTCCAGAAACAAAATGGCCGATATAATCATAAATATTATCTACTATAACTTTTCCTTCAGTGTTTATTAAACCCACTTTATTTTTTTTATACGTATATGCAATTCCATCTTTTCCAAAAGACGAAATTCTTTCATATTCAGGTTTTATTATTTCTTTTCCATCTTTATCGATTAAACCAACCTTGTCTGATTTATAAACAAAAGCGCGTCCATTGTTGAACTTACTAATTTTATCATATTTGCTTGATATTTCGGAAGATTGAGCATTAATTGAATTAATAAAAACAATTGACGAAAGAATTAAAATTATTTTTTTCATTATATTTTTTATTTGGTTGAATTATTATTTTGCAAAGACTGTACCGAAAAAAATTGAAAAAGTTAAAAAACTAAAAATTAAGCCAATTCATTTTTCAACTTATCTACAAAAGCTTTTTTTGTATTCAATCCAAGTATTTTAAACATTTCCATATCTTGATTATATAAAGGATTTGGAGTGGTTAATAATTTTTCGCCAGCAAAAATAGAATTTGCCCCAGCCATAAAACATAAGGCTTGACCTTCCATACTCATGCTTAAACGGCCTGCAGATAAACGCACCGCAGTTCTTGGTAAAATGATACGAGCAGTTGCAATCATACGAACCATATCCCAAATTGGAACTGGCGGTTGATCTTCCATTGGAGTACCTTCTACAGCAACTAACGCATTGATTGGAACAGACTCAGGTTGAGGACGCAATAAACTTAAAGTATATAACATCCCTACTCTATCATTTACAGATTCTCCCATACCAATAATTCCACCAGAACAAACTGTTAAACCAGCCTTTCTTACATTATGTATTGTATTTAAACGATCATCAAACGTACGAGTAGAAATTATTTTTTCGTAATTTTCTTCACTGGTATCAATATTGTGATTGTAAGCATATAAACCAGCATCAGCTAATCTACGTGCTTGATCTTCAGTAACCATGCCAAGAGTAGCACATACTTCTAAACCTTTACTATTGATTGTTTTTACCATATCAAGTACGGTGTCAAAATCTTTATTATCACGAACTTCACGCCAAGCTGCACCTAAACACATACGACTTGCACCGCCAGCTTTAGCATTATTTGCAGCCTCATCAACTTCGGGAACGCTCATTAATTTATGAACTTTTACCTCAGTGTGATACCTTGCAGCTTGAGGGCAATACGAGCAATCTTCTGGGCAACCGCCTGTTTTAATAGATAACAATGAACTTACCTGAACTTCACCAACCGTATGATGTTGCTTATGAACATCTGCAGCTTTATAAATCAGCTCCATTAAAGGAGTATTATATACGTCTAATATTTCTTCTTTTGTCCAGTCTTTATTTACCATAATCTAAGATTCTAATTCAAACAAATTTACTACAAAACAAATAAACATCAAAACACAATTTAAACAGTAAAACTGTTAGTAAAATAAAGTCCAAATAGTGTATCCATTATGAAAAACTACGTTATTTGTAAAAGATGATAAAACAAATTTTATATATTTTAGCTTTAAGTATTATCGGCTCTTTACCTGTAAAAGCACAGTTTACAGAGAGTAAAGAACGAAAAAAAATGTGGCGAAAATCTGGAAGGCGCCATAAACCAAAAGAAGCATTTAACCCCTATTTAGATAAAAAAGGAAAAAACAAACCAAGTTCTGAATTAAGCAAACAAAACGCAAAAGATGTTAAACGCATGAACAGAAATGCTAAAAAACAAAAACGCAGGAGCATGAAAAAACTAGGCATCAGGCCAACAAAAGTAAAAAAAGCATAAAACGAGAACCTTTCTATTCGACCATTAAACAAAAAAAACTCCCACTTGAAATTCAAGTGGGAGTTTTTTATTTATATGCTTAAAAAAACTATTGTTTAATTAACTTACCAATTTTAATTGTGTTAGAGTTATTTAATACTTTGAAAGTATAAATACCATTATCTAAGTTAGACATGTTAATTGTATTTAATTCGTTAGCTAAAACTTGTTTAACAACTAATTTACCTAAAGCATCATAAACTTCTAAAGTAGAATTTTTTGATAATTCTGAAGTTAATGAAATGTTTACAATACCATTATTTGGATTAGGATAAATAGAAATTGAACTAGCTAATGCTTCGTTAATTCCAGTACACGCATTTACCGTAACCATTACTGTTGATGAAGCAACGCAAGCTGTAGCATTCGTAACATTAACTGTATAAGTAGTAGTAATTGTAGGAGAAACTGAAGTTGTCATAGTTAATGCACCTGTATTCCAAGTATAAGAAGTAGCAGAAGTAGAAGCTGTTAAAACAACACTAGAACCCGTACAAATTATAGAATTAGAAGTTGATGCAGAAACAGTAGGGTTAGCATTCACAGTTACTGTGCTAACAGCATTACCAACACAACCTACTGTGTTTGTACCTGAAACTGTGTAACTTGAATTTGCAGTTGGAGTAACAACAGCAGAACCACCAGAGTAAGTGTATGATGATGCACCACTAGGCGTAATTGTAAAAGAAGTTCCTGAACAAATTGCACCACTGTTTACTGTTAAAGTTGGTAAAGCATTTACAGTAACTATACTAACAGAAGATCCTGCACAACCTACTGTGTTTGTTCCAGTAACCGTATAACTTGAAGTTGCAGTAGGAGTAACAACAGCAGAACCACCAGAGTAAGTGTATGATGATGCACCGCTAGGAGTAATTGTAAAAGAAGTTCCTGAACAAATTGCACCACTGTTTACTGTTAAAGTTGGTAAAGCATTTACAGTAACCGTACTAACAGAAGATCCTGTACAACCTACTGTGCTTGTACCAGTAACTGTATAACTTGAAGTTGCAGTAGGAGTAACAACTGCTGAACCACCAGAATAAGAATAAGTACTTGCACCACTTGCAGTAATTGTATATGCACTACCTGAACAAATAGCACCGCTACTTACTGTTAATGTTGGAGCTACACAATAAGCGATAGTAATAGTGCCATGACCAGTACCTAAACCTACAGTATTTACTTGATTTGTACCACCGTTAAAAGAACCACCTGCTTCTCCTATAGAAATATAAGATCCACTTTGTCCACTACCACCACTATATCCGCCGCCAGAACCACCACGGTAATTACAAGAACCAACATAATCAGCAGCACCACCGCCACCAAAACCACCTACTTGATAACTTGCCGTATAAGTTGGGGAAGCATAACCCCCTGCACCGCCTTGTTGAAAACCAGCAGCACCAATAAATCCATAATTAATGTCATTTCCACCACTAGTGAAAAATCCACCACCTCCACTTCCACAAGAAGCTGCAGGAGCACCGTTACCACCTGTTCCAGGAGTTGGACCTGTTCCACTAGTTGTAATAGGAGCATTAACGCCTGTTGCACCATCAGCAGCACCACCACCGCCACCACCAACTACCATAGGTGTTGCTGTAATATAAGATGCGCCTAATCCAACAAAAGAACCACCACCTCCACCAGGAAATAATGTAGTAATACTTGGAGTTTGGCCAGCTAATAAAGACAATACTTGTCCAGGAGTTGCAGTAAAAGTTCCCTTCATACTAGCACCCTTTCCAGGTGTTGATCCTGAACGGTAACCGCCACAAGCTCCAATAGCTTCAATTGTTAAAGTAGATACACCTGCTGGTACAGTCCACGTTTGAATAGCACCTGTATAAGTGTAAGTTACAACTGTTTGTGCCAATGATTGGTTTGCAATAAATAAGCTCAAAGCACCCGCTGAGCATAATTTAAAAATCGAATTGAAACGACTTTTGTTTGTTTTTGTATAATTTGTCATCATATTTATTTAATTTGAGAACAAATGTACTTTAAAATAATCTTTTATTTATTGATTTAATTCAGTTTAACATTCGGAAAATGAGTTACTTCTTATTTGCAAAATAAAGAACTGTTCCAACTACTGCTAAAATTGAAATAACTAATAATGTAATTTTTATGATAGAATAAGGCCGTTCTCCCTGTACTTCTCCAGTGCGAGCATTTATTAAAAAACGATATACTTTATTTTTATATTTATAAGAACTCAACCAAACAGGCAATAAAATATGCTTAAAGGTTATGTCATTATAAATTGAATTCATTGAAGTAATTTGTTGCACATCACCACCAATATCAGAAATAACCGATGACTTTATAACAGACTGCATTTTTTCTTTTGCTTTCTCAAATCCCGTTCTTAAATCAACTTGATAACTTTCAGTTATAAAACCACTTAAAAATTTATCATCATAGTTTACTAAATCTGGTAAATCCCAAGGCTCTAATTCATTTGCCAGTTTCTCAGGCAAAGATTTAGAAGACACTACTAAAACATCATCAAACTTATTACTAATTATGCCGCTTGCAGGAAACCAATTTGTATGTTGAACTTGGCGTGATTGTGTTTTTCCATCTTTATCGGTGTAAGTTTCAGTAACGTAATAATATACACCACGCATACCCGAATAATTTGTAACAGTATTTGAATCATATGTCCAATAAGGCATGTAGATGCCATTTAATTTTTCGGCAGAATGCTCAGCATATTGTTTCAATTTATTTGGAGCAAACCATAATCCTTTGGCCCAAGTAACAAATTCAGACGAAGCTTTTTTTCGATCAATTTTAAATGGAAGCAAATAAGAAGGTTTTATAATACTTGATGTAGATGCATTTTTTATTACTAATGGTGTATCGCAATATGGGCAATTACTAGACGTAACATTTGCTGGCAGTGTGGTAGAAGCAGCGCAATTACTACATTTCACAGTGCTGATTTCTTTTTTATCCTCTTGATGTTCTTTTTCAATTAAAAAACTCTCAAAATCATTTTCAGTAATTATAGTTTCCTTTTCGGATTCAATTTCATTTTTTGTCCCGCAGTATTCACAATTTAAATATTGAGTACCAATTAAATATTTAAGATTTCCACCACAATCTCTACACTTTATAAAATTACCAACCTCGGCTGTTTTTTCGTTAAAATCGTTTGCCATAATAAATTACCTATAATTAAAAGTACATTTTTTTCAATAAAAAAGGGATATTAATTAATATCCCTTTTAAAAAATTATTCTTTAAAAAATTATTGTAAAATAATTTTTTTAACTGAAACTTCATTCCCGTTTTTTATGGTTGCCGTGTAAACACCCTTTGGCAAAAAATCTAAATTAATTTGTTTTTTAGAATCAATAGTTTGCTCATTTAATGTTTCAAAATATACACTTTTGCCTAACACATCAGTAATTTCTAATACCGTTTTATTTTTAGAAATTGGTAAATCAATTGTAACTAAACCAGATGACGGATTTGGGTAAAAATTAAATTTATAATTATCAATGTCAAAATTTTGAGTAGATAATAATGTCCCATTATACTTATAAATCCCACCAATACTAGCTGTTGTTGGATCAGAAAATGTACCAGCCCAACCTGAGGTAGAATTAGCGAAATCAACTTTCAAATATTGAATACCAAAACTTCCCCAATCAGTCCAAGTTAAACCTTGGTCTCCAGAGTATGACAATACTGTATTACCAGTAGTTGCTCCACATGACACGTAATTATTTGTTCCTGGTACGGCACAAATATCACTCATTCCTAATTCAACGGGAACTGGCATTGCTGTCCAAGTATTACCACCATTATTTGTACTATATAATCCAAAAACACTTCCTGTTGCATAGCCGTATGCTAAGCCATTATTTGCATCAGTAAACGCAAGTGCTGTAACACCAGCGGTTGCACCAGTTACAGTTCCAACTGTCCAATTTAAACCTTCATCTAATGAATGATAAACTCGACCTGTTGATGTACCAAACCAAATATGTGTACCTAATTTAGTATATACGTCCACAAAACCATATTCTGTTGCTGAAGAAGGGTTAGGAATATTAGCGCCAGGTACAACTGACCAAGTTGCTCCAGCATCAGTTGTTCTGTAAATTTCAAATTCTCCTCCTTTTGGATCACCCATTGTAATACCAGTATTTGTGCTAGTGAAACACGTTAGATTCGCAAATGACGAAGCGTTTGAAAACATAGTAGCATTTCCTCCGTTAGTCCAAGTTGTCCCCCCATTAATTGTTTTATATACGACACCTTTATTTCCTGTTGCTTTTACATAAGCTGTAAGCCAGGCTGTGTTGGCATCAATACCTTCAATGCTTGAAACTACATAGGTATTTGTATCAGGAAATACTTTTCCAACATTGTATGAAGTACCACCATTAATTGTACGTGAAAATGAATTATAATTTCTAGAAGCAGCAAAGCCATCATAACCAATTGCCCATACTACGTTTGAATTAACTGCATCCAAATATCTTGTTCCAGCAGATACATAAGGAAAATTAGTTGCTTGATTTACACTCCAATCTGGACTAGGCGTTTGCGCCTTTGCAAAACTACTTAAAGCTAAACTCAAGTAAAGTATTTGTTTTTTCATATTCTATCTTTTTTACGATTTATGTATATAAAGTTAATATTTATTTTCAAAAATATCCGATAAGGCAGTTATATTTGCAAACTATGGCATTAACAGTTAAAACATCACAACTACCAAATTCAGGTAAAGGTTTATTTACAACAACCGCAATTAAAAAAGGCGCAAAAGTAATTGAATACGAAGGCGAAATTATTGATTGGAAAGAATACGAAAAACGTGTTGAATTAAATAAAGACGGCTATTTATTTTTTATAAATAAAAAGCGTTGTATTGATGCATTTAATACGCCACAACACAAAGCGAGATTTGCAAATGATGCAGCTGGTTTAGGAAGAGTAAAAGGTTTAAAAAACAATTGTGTTTATGATATCGAAGGCGATAAATGTTTTATTGTTGCTACAAAAAACATCGCAGGTGGAGAAGAAATTTTTGTAAGTTATAGTAAAGAATATTGGGATTGTATTCGTTACAATATTAAAATTGGAAGACACAAAGTGTAATTTTTAAATTTCAACTTTTACAAAATTTATTTAGAAATAATAATTTTTGTAAAAGTATTTGAAATCTTGATAACATAAATTCCATTCTTCCAATCTCTTGAATTCACAATCAATCCATGATTAAATTCATTAGTATAAACAATTTCACCTAATAAATTTACTACCTCAATTCTGTTATTTTTTGAAGCATTTTTAGTTCTTACAAAAAATTCATTTGTTGTAGGATTTGGAAAAACAAGGATATCACTTTTATCAAAAGAATTTTCAGATACACCAACTGTGCAATTTTCACCATTATAGCTTGAAGTTGAAAGACTACCAAACGATCCTATTCCATTAGGACATCTGCCATAAGTAATATTAGGACCTTGTGGTCCAAATGTCAAACTATCAATAATAGTTGACCCTTGACTCAACACTAACTTTTCGCCTAAACTATTTAATAAGAAATTTGTATGATACACTTTTTGAAGGCTATCATCATCTGCCCACACCATCATAAATGAATGAGGATTAACAGTAGTTCCATTTGGAAATTTCCATTTCATTGGAAATAAAATATCATCGCTTAAATATGTATTAGACAAATCCAATAATGAATTTGTTGTGTTATACAATTCAATCCAATCCTCTCTGTCAGAATATTCATCTTTTTCAAGTAAGGTATTTATTGCTAAAAATTCATTTATCACTAAACTTCCAATTACAGGTGTAATTGCAGTTGCATTAATTGTGTAAAACTCATGCTCAGCCCTTTGAGGAGAAAACATACCTGCATTACTATTTTCCGCATACATATAATATTGAATCTTACCTGATAAAACAGGAATATTAACACCATAAATATTATCTCCAGAAACACCGTCATTATGCGCACCATCATCATACATTAGTAGTTTAATAAATTTTTCCGTCGGCGAATTTCGATATCCTAAATAAACACTGCTCGATATTGTATTTAAAACTTGGGAAGTAATAGAAACTGAACTGCCAAAAACAGGTGTTGTACTGCTAAGTGTAGGAGTTGAAATACTAGGTGCTGTATATGTAAATTCTGGCGTTGCTAATAAATAAGCAACTCTAGCACTCATTAAATTTGTAATTCCTGGAACCGAATAACTACCAACAGAATAATTAGATGTCATTCCGTTTTGAAATTGAGTATAAGAATAGAATTTATTTAAATCAGATTGAACAGCTGTATCAATTACACTTTGCAATGTTGTAGATTTAGTTTGATATAAATTACTCACAAACATTTCATTTAATATAGTTTTCATATGCGCAATGTACATGCGTTTATATGATGGATCAGCAATAACATCATTTATTAGTGGCCAATAAACATCAACAGAATGAGTAAACGCTGACAATGTTTGTTCTGATGATATTGTTAAACTTCCCATACTACTATTAGAATTTCCTGAAAAAGGAAAGCCGCCAAAAGCCATATTTAAATCCCACATAATTGGATTATAGCGTTGAGTATTATCTTTATATAAATAATAATTTTGAGCAAATACCCCATTGTAACTATCCAAATTTATGGTTGTGTTATTAAAAGCAAGCATCCAAATTGCTCTATCCATATCCATTACAGTTGGAAGATTTGCAGGAACTGATGTAACAGTATTAGTAAGTGAAACAAAATCATTCCAACCTACATTTGATTTTAATTCATAATAATTAAAGTAACTACTACTATCTATTGCACCTGTAATAGTTTTTAAATTACTTTTTACTGCTGGACTAGGAGTTATTGTTGGATTGCATTTAATGAATACATTATTAGAAGAATAAAAATGTTCGGCACAAAATTTATTATTAACCCCTTCATCATTTGAATACAAACCAATGTATGTTCCATTTATATAAACTTGTGCAAAATTAGATCTAGGACAATCCATATAATTACTTAAAATATCATACGCCAAAACCTCTCTTATCATTGAAGGATCTGCATAACAGTTTGATAATTTAATATCCTTAAATCCTTGGTATGAATGATTTTTATATTGATCTAATTCAATATGCATTGGATTTTTGACATAAGTTGAATTATAAGAGCTATTTCCTTTATACTTTACTCCTACACTATCCATTTTAATTCCATTAACCTTTATTGAATCTGCTAATATGTAGCCTTGAACGCCAGCTTTTGCCGTATCCATTTGATAATCCCAATTAGTTGCACTAAAATAAAGTTGAATTTTTTGAAGTGTGTTTTGATTATAAAAAGTTTGTGCGGAAAATTTTCCGCACAAACAAAAACATATTAAAATTAAAATTGATTTTAATTTCATAACTATTCTACAATAAATTTAACGTGTTGTATTTCATAGTCTTCAGATTTGATGTCAATTGTATAAAATCCGTTATTAAGTTCTAGATTTGATAATACTAATTCTGTTTTATTAATTTCAAAAAGAGATTTCACAATTTGACCAGAAATATTTAAAATAATTATCGATTCTATTTTCTCATAATTATTGGAAGAAATTGTTATAGCATCGGTTGCAGGATTAGGAAATATTTTAAAAACTGATGTGGATTTTTCAATTTCTTTTAAAGAAACTGGTAAACAAGCACTGCAGCTGGAAAAACAGACTATTGGCAAAACAGAGTCTTTATTTAAAACAACAGAACGATTCCCTAAAACGGCGCATCCTGCCGGAACAGTTTCTGTTACTCCTGCTGTATTTCCATTAAAAAAACGATAAGAATAAGTATTACTGACATAATAACTTATTACTTCATAAATACTATCACCAAAACTATACAAAATATTTTTTGAAGGGCTAAAAGAATCAGCACTGTTTCCAACATGAATTCCATTTATTAAATTTGGGGAAGCGTTGGTTAAATCAACTTTGTATCTTATTAAATTTTTACCCATTGGAGCATTTCCTCCAAATAAAATAGCTCCTACAAATGAAGTATCATTGGCTAAAGAATCAACAAACATCCAACGGTTGTCATTAAAAGCATATCCTATTCTAGATTCTTCGGGAACAATTTCGACTTCATAACTAAAGTTTCCATTCACAAATTTATATTCATATTTACGAAATGCAGGTATCGTTACAATTGCACTATAAATATTTGTTACACCTTCTTGCACTAAAGTTAGAGTAGCAGGATCCCAATCTGGACCAAAACCAGCTACCGCTTGAAAATCTCCAACAACGTGAACTCCTGTTGGATTTATTATTTGGCCAGTCATATCAACTGCAAATTTTACTTTTTTAGCAGATAAATTTAAACTTAAACATATGGATGCGAAAGCAACTAAAAACTTTTTCATGATTATTATTATTTAGTTAATACAACTTTTTTATAAACTGGTTTTTTGTTATCAAGAGAAATAGTCATTGTGTAAATACCATTAGAAAGAGTTGATAAATCAATTCTTGAACTATTTTCTTTTGTCATAACTACTTTACCAAAAGAATCATAAACAACAACACTTAGCTGGTTAGGATTTTGAAAATTCAAATCAATGTCAACAATTCCGTTAGTAGGATTTGGAAACACAGAAATGGCTTTCCCTTCTAATTGTTCGATAGCCGTTAATGTAGAATAAACGTAACCCGGAGAATATACGTTTACACAACCATTAACATCCGTTGTTCTAACAACATATATACCATCAGCAGTTGGTGTATAGTTTTGAGAGGTAGCGCCAATTATTAACGAACCATTAAAATACCATTGATACGTTGTTGCAGTAGCTGTTGTTAAATCAGATCCGGCTAGGGTAATTGTAGGTTGAGCTGGCGCTGAATTATTTAAAAAACAAGTTGTATATCTGTGTGCTTGTGGGCAAAAAGATCCACCTGTAGTAATTGTATATATTGGAGTACCAGCTGGGTTTAACTCATATATTTTACCTGCAGTTGCAACGCAAACTAATTGATTTCCATTTGGATATTGTTCAGAATTACTCATATTACTGCTATAACCCCATCCAGTGTTTCTTTTATCATAAGTTGAAGGCGAATATGCAGATCCTGGAGTAAGAGTATAATTATATCCACTTACTGGAGTATTTATTTGATCAAAACAAGATACCGTAGAAGAAACACCTTGGTTATTAAATCCTACAAGTCTTCCTGCATTAGGTGAACCCTCAGGAATCCAATGTGCATCATGGGTAACATTTAATATTTTAGTACCAGTAGCTTGGTAAGCCGCTGGATTTCCCCAACGATATAAAAAATCACCACCTTTTCCGGAATTCCCACCACTATGTGATGCCGCTTGAGATGTTGTTGTACTATGATCAATTACATACCATTCATCAAGATTATGAGAACTTACTACAATTTGATCCAACATTGGATTGTAATCAATTCCATTCATATGTATCCAATCTTTTGTAGTTTTATAATTAATGTTCAACAATTCTGGATGATTTACAATTGATGTTTGATAATTTCCACTTCCAACATTTACATTTTGAACTAGATGATCCCAAACATGCCATTCCCAAACTATGGTTCCTGTAGTTGGTCCAGTTTGTTGAACTTCAATTACTTTTTCTGGCCAAATACCAGATGCCAAACTTACAGTTCCACCTGCTGCCGTTAACTGTGTTTGAGTTTTTAATTCATATGCAATTAAAAGCACATTTCCGTTTGGCAAAACACAATGATCATGATGAGAATAAAATGTTGATGAAGAATGAGTATAATTCCAAAGTAAGTTACCAGTATAATCATATTTTTGAATTCCTCCACAAGAACCACCACCAGTAAATACAGCGTTTGTTACTTTAACACTTCTCCATAAATAGCCTCCTGGCGCCATATATGAAGAATATCCAGTGCCTCCAGTTAAACCTGTAAAAGTTTTAACAGCTACATTACTTGTATCCATTAAAATTGCAGTAGAAGCGTTACTAACGCTATATAAAGTTAGTCCATTCCATTGTTGAGCAATTGAATTAAAACAAAACAAAAGCATAACGGCTAAAATTCCTTTTGAAAAAACATTCATCATAATTATTAGATTTTATTAATAATTAAATGTAAACAAATTATCACTTCAAAGTAAATTTTTTAACGTTAAAATTACGTTTTCATTCCTTTTTCAATCGCATTTGTTAATTCAACAAATTCATTAACAGAAAGCTGTTCAGCACGCTTATCCAGATAAACGGAATCAATAGGATGATTTCCACTTAGTGTTTTTACAGAATTTCTGACCGTTTTTCTGCGTTGATTAAAGGAAGCTTTTACTACTTTAAAAAATAAATCTTCATTACAATTTAATGATTGAGTTGCATTTCGTGTTAAGCGAATGACGGCAGATTTTACTTTTGGTGGTGGTGTAAATACTTGCTCATGAACCGTAAATAAATACTCAATTTTATAAAAAGCCTGTAATAAAACGCTTAAAATACCATATGTTTTTGATCCTGGTTTTTCAGCAATACGTTGTGCTACTTCTCGCTGAAACATACCAACTACATAATTTATATTATTACGATGATCTAACACTTTAAACATAATTTGTGTTGAAATATTATAAGGGAAATTACCAATAATATTATAATGCTTCTCAGCAATAATGGTATTTAAATCTGCTTCTAAAAAATCTTGAAACGAAATTTTATGAGCGTGTTGAGGATATTTTTCTTTCAAAAAATCAATTGATTCTCTATCAATATCAAAAGCTTTAAAGTTTTCTTTCTCAATTAAATATTGTGTTAAAACTCCTGTTCCTGGACCAATTTCAATAACGGCATCAGCAGTTTCGGGTAATGATTTTACTATTTTTTGCGCAATATTTAAATCATGCAAAAAATGCTGACCTAAATGTTTTTTTGCTTTTATTGGTTGGCTCAAAATTTTATTTATTTAATATAAATTTAAAGTATTTCTAATACAGTTCTAAATGCTGCGTATTTTCCTTCGTATCGTTTACTGTGATCAGCTTGTAAACGCGGCGCATGGTTTTTCTGATACGCTTCTATTTCCTCCATAGTATCGAAAGTATATTGCACAGAAAACGTAGCTCCTTCATCATCAACATTTAACACTCTACAAATTTTATTTTCAACAAAATGGCCTGTATTCAATACATCTGGCACATGTGTTGTTTTCATCCAGTTTAACCAATCTTCGGCCAATGATTTTTCAATACTAACCGTTACATTATATATATACATATCTAAAATTTTGCTCTAACTTTTTTATAACTTTTTTCAATTTCCACATTTCTATTTTTTGGATACTTAATAGTATAAGTGAAAATAATTTTTTGAGTTTCTCCACTTGGTATGGTATATTTCCAACTTACTTTTCCGTCATCTTTATTAACTAATCCCTTTGATAATTCTTGAACCTCAACTGTAATTTCACTATTTTGAGAAATTGGCAATTGATCTTCTACATCTATCGTTATAGCTGTTTTACGATTATTTTTTACAATCATTTCATAAGAGTAAAACATTTTGCGACTGTTTCCAATTAATCGTTCACTATTAAAATCTTTGATTTTTGTACGTGTTACAATTACTTTACTATCACGACCAAATGATAAATCTAATGTATCATTTACACTTTTTGGATTTACATAAGATTGCCCAACATAGGTTCCGCCAAAATAGACATTTGCAGGCCCTTCAATTAAATCTAAATCTTCCCAAC
>JAYVIS010000297.1:0-15332 GCA_043769975.1 Bacteroidota bacterium | reverse complement strand
TATTGAAAAAAAATCCAGCTGGTAAATTTTACTCTTTTGAAGAATTGATTACAGTTAATGATTGCGTTTATTTAATAGAAAGTCATTCATATGTAATATCGGGAAATGGCTATTTCAGTTATGAAAGAGAATTAATCGTATCTAAGTTTAATAACACAGGCAAATTAGAATGGATGAAAATTATACCAAAGTATACTGTAAATAATTTAAACAACTTTAATTATTTAGTTCGAAATAATAAAATCTATTTTTTCTATGCAGAACATCCTAAAAACATTGAGAACTCAACCATAGATGAATATGATCCTAAAAAATATACGGAAATTAAAAACTTTAATGGCTCACTATTGGTTTGTACAACTTTGGATGAAAACGGGAAACTGAACAGAAAGGTTGTTTTCGAAAATAAAGGATGGTGTTATGATCCAGTATCAACTAATGTAATTTTAGAAAAAGATAACGGACTTTTATTAAGAATGATTAATAAATCAAAAGTACGTTATGATAAAATAACTATAGATTAATTTTTTTTTTAGAAACCTAGTTTCAGAATATTAAAATACAATTCAACAAAATATAAATTAACTGATATCTCCAAAAAAATGAAAAAAATAATATTAGCACTATCTATTCTTTCATCAACCGTATTTTCTCAAAATATTAAATATAGTTACAGCAATGAATTTGAAACTGTGAAAGGCCATTTCGATATGGGTTTTTATAAATTTAATAAAAATGAATATTGTGAAGTCTATTTCAGAAAAGGGGATGATATGATTTTTCAGTTTTACGATGAAAGTTTTAAAAATATAAAAAAACAAGAAACAGTTCCTTTACCTGAAAACAGTAAGAAATTTGCAAACGAAGGTTTTTTTAGTGTTAAAAATAACATGTACTGGTTTTATTCAACTTGGGATCGCAAAAGTGAAACAGAACGATTGTTTGCACTTCCCTTCGATAAAAATGCAGTTAAATTTAGTGAAACAGAAATCAAATTAATTGAGACAGGAAGAATGGTTCCAGGTTACAAATACCGTTTCAATTATTCGGCAGACAGTACCAAAATGTTAGTAACATACACAGTTAAACCAAAAGAACGAAGAGATAAACTGAATAAAGATATTATTGGGTTTAATTTATATGATGATAAAATGAATAAGCTTTATGCGGGCGAAATTGAAATGCCCTATTCTGAATATGATATGAATAATTTAGATTATGAAATTGATTCAAGAGGTAATATTTATATGCTCACTGAAGTAAAAATAAATAACTCAATTGATGGAGAAGTCAACAAAGAAAAGGAAAACAGAAATGCTTCTCGTTACGAATTAATTAGAGTGAATCAAAAAGATAATACACTACAATCGATTAAAATAAACCTTACCAATAAATACACAAACTCTGTTGTATTATCAGAAGATTTGAATCACAATATTATTATTTCTGGTTACTACTCAGAAATAAAAAACAGTTCAGGGTCTAACGGAGCTTATATCATTCGCTTGGAACTTGACCAAAATAATTCTGTCAAAAATCTTCAAACAACCTTTTGTGAATTCCCAACCGAAACTTTAAAAGCTTATGAAACTGAGCGAGCAAAAAGAAAAATGGACAAAAAAGATAAAAATGAAAATCTTGAAGCTTCAAATTTACGTTTTAACAAAATAATATTTAATGCTGATGGTAGTATGCTAATTATAGGTGAAGAATATTACGTTGTCACACATACATATTATGATGGAAAAACAACTCGTACGACCTACACTTATTATTACAATGATATTTTAGTTTTAAAGACAGATAAAGACGGAAAAACACTATGGTGTAATAAAATACCTAAATTCCAATCAGGTAGTGGTACTGCCGACCTTTCGTATCATCATCATTCATATAATGGAGAAGATTATTTTTTCTATTTAGATAATATTAAAAACATTGATTTAACATTAACAGAAACTCCGTTTCCCCATTCAAGTGGAAGAGGCGGATATTTAACTTGCGTTAAAATGGGAATTGATGGCAAAATGACTAAAAAATCAATTTTTGATCTTAAAGAAGAAGAAGTTCGAATTTATCCTAGAGGTTTCGAATCTGTATCTGGTAATTTAATTGTTGATAGATTAAAAGCTGACAGAAAAGAATCAAAAGTATTTAGAATTGAAATTAAATAAATGGTTGTTAAAACCTTTAAAAGTGGAGTTCTGCTCCACTTTTTTTGTTTTGAACTATTTTCACTACATTTAAATTCTTTAAAAATATAATGGAACCTAAACTTTTAAAAAACCGATTAGAATTGCGCGCTATCTATATGGCGATGTGGGCAACTCAATTTTAGAAATACTAAAATGGGTGATTAAATTTAATTCCCTAAACTAAAAAAATTAAAAATTTAAAAAATATAAAAAAATGGCAAAAGAAGTAAAGAATGTAGAATACGGATTAGAAAAAATATTTGAAGGAGCTCAAGACTTTTTACCTTTATTGGGTACTGATTATGTTGAGTTTTATGTAGGTAATGCGAAACAATCTGCCCACTTTTATAAAACAGCTTTTGGATTTCAATCTCATGCGTATGCTGGATTAGAAACAGGCTTAAGAGATCGTACCTCTTATGTTTTAAAGCAAGACAAAATACGTATCGTATTAACAACAGCTTTAACAAGTGATTCGCCAATTGGAGAACACGTAAAAAAGCATGGAGATGGAGTAAAAGTAATTGCACTTTGGGTAGAAGATGCTCGTAAATCTTTTGAAGAAACAGTAAAACGTGGAGCAAAAGTTTACATGGAGCCAACCGTTGAAAAAGATGAACATGGAGAAGTTGTACGCGCTGGTATTTATACTTACGGTGAAACTATTCACATGTTTGTTGAACGTAAAAATTATAAAGGCGAATTTTTACCAGGATTTAAAGCATGGAAAAGCGATTATAACCCAACTGCAGTTGGTCTTAAATTTATTGATCACATGGTTGGAAATGTTGGTTGGAATCAAATGAATGCAACTGTAAAATGGTATGAAGATGTAATGGGATTTGTAAACTTTTTAAGTTTTGATGACAAACAAATTACTACTGAATATTCGGCGTTAATGAGTAAAGTAATGAGTAATGGCAATGGTAGAATTAAATTCCCAATTAACGAGCCTGCAGAAGGAAAGAAAAAATCTCAAATTGAAGAATATATTGATTTTTATGAAGGTGCTGGTGTTCAACATTTAGCCTTAGCTACTGACGATATTATAAAAACAGTTGCTGAATTAAAAGCACGAGGTGTAGAATTTTTACCACCGCCTCCACAAGCCTATTATGATGAAATCCCTAATCGTTTAGGCGTTCATAGAGATATGATGAAAGAGGATATAAAAGAACTTCAAAGATTATCAATCCTTGTAGATGCAGATGAAGAAGGATATTTACTTCAGATTTTTACAAAACCTGTTGAAGATAGACCTACCTTATTTTTCGAAATCATTCAACGAATGGGTGCAAAAGGCTTTGGTGCTGGTAATTTTAAAGCCTTGTTCGAATCAATTGAAAGAGAGCAAGCCTTGAGAGGTACTCTTTAATTTTTAAATATTAATAATAAAAAAGGTTGCATAATATTTATGCAACCTTTTTTTTGCTAAAATAAAAACTATTAATTGTATATAAGAATTTGTTTAATAATGTACTGAATTAGCGTAATGGCTGATGTTATGATAAATGACCACATCACCCATGTTCCTCCGTTTTCATATTTTTTAAAAAGTTGTACGATCAATAAAATAATGGTTATAATAAATGGAATTAAGGCAGCGTGATATGATATCGATTCTGCAATATCACCTTTCAATAAAGAAATTAATGCTCGTTGTAAACCACAGCCAGGGCAATCAATCCCAAAGGTTGACTTAATTGTACATTTAAACAAATGCTGTTCGAGCCAAGTAATCATTATAAATATAAAATGCCTTAGAAAAATTTCTAAGGCATTAATTTTAAAAGTTAAACATTTGTTAATGCATTAATTTATCCCAAGGCATTTGTGTCATCGCTGTACCAACTACAGCAATTATTATGATATAATAAATAAAATAAAGTGCAGACAATATTGTTCCAATAATTGCACAAATTTTACCTGCTTTCATGTTTTTAAAAGAAGCTAAAGTAAATGAATTAGGATTTGTTTGATAAATTGCGTTTGCTTTATTGGCTAGTACTAAAGCTATAATACCGCAAATTAATCCAACAATACCTGCACACATACAAAGCACGATTGATAAAATTCCCAGTACTAAAACTGCAGCTGAGTTCGGTAAAGGGATTTGATTATACTGTTGATTTGCGTTTTGGCCTTGTTGTGGCGATTGATTAGATAAGTTGTTTTCTTCCATAATTTTAATTTTTAGCTAATATATAAAAAAACAGGGACATCGATTAAAAATTTCATTTACACATTGTTTTTTATCTAATCGTCGAATGGTTTGTAATAAAACAAAAAAAACTAAACCTTTTAGCAATTAACACCGTACAATAATATAAACAACCTAAAAAAACAAAAACAAAAAAAGTATGAAAACAATTTTAAACTACTCTAAACCTACTAGTCATGAAAACAATTACTCATCTACCCGCAGCACTTATTGTGCTATCCAGCGTTATAGCAAACGCCCAAACGATCTCCTCATTATCTCCGATTGATAGTTTAGCAAGTTTTAATAACACACTTTGGACCAATTTTTACAATTCACATCATTCCTCAACTTCTGAACTATCAGAATTTATAAAATCACACCAACGTGATTATATCAAAGAAACTTATTTCCCAAGTTCTCTAAGATTAGCAGGAGTAAATCCAACACCACAATTAGCATGTACTAACATTGATTTTGAAAATGGAAGTCTTTCTGGCTGGACTGCTACTTCGGGTTATAATCCACTTTATAATCCAATTGGATGTTGTGTTACCGCTGGTGGCGCTCAAGTAATAACCTCTGGAGCAGGTATTGATCCTTGCGGAGGATTTCCAGTTGTAGCACCAGGAGGAAGTTTTTCAATGAAACTTGGTGATAATAATACTGGAGGAAGAGCCGACAGAATAGAACAAACCTTTTTTGTTACTCCCTTAAATGCAAATTTCATGTATCGTTATGCAGTGGTATTTCAAGATCCAGGACATTCTGTAATTGACCAACCTAGTTTTCAAGCAGAAATGGTTGATAGTTTAGGTAATCAAATTCCTTGCACTTATTATAATGTTTCTGCAGGCGCAGGAATACCAGGCTTTTTAAGCTCTACTGGTTGCGCAGGCGTTGTTTACAAACCTTGGAGCAATGTAAGTGTTGATTTAACAAGTTACATAGGGCAAAACGTTACTATCAAATTTACAACTCAAGATTGTGCTCTGGGCGGTCATTATGCTTATGCTTATATTGATGGAAGTTGTTCAAATTTCAACATTAATCAAAGCAATATTTTATGCCAAGGTACAACTATTCAATTAACTGCTCCATTAGGATTCGCCACTTATAATTGGACCTTACCAAATTTAACCACACAAACTGGGCAAATAATTACCACGAATCTTCCAGGAGTTTATGTGTTAACAATGACTACAATAACAGGATGCCCAGGCCCAACTTTAACTTATACGTTGGTAGAGTTCCCAAAACCAAGTTCAAGCTTTATACCTGCACAAGCTACGCCATGTTCAACAAACATTACGTTAACCAATACCAGTACAATACCATTTGGTTCAATAGTATCTTCAAGTTGGAATTTTGGTGATGGTGGAACATCTACTTCTACAAATACTTCACATACATATGCTGGAATAGGATCATTTAGTATTTCACTAATAAGCATTTCAAATATGGGTTGTTCTGACACTACAAATCTTCCAATAGCAATTCAACCTTTTCCAATTGCGTCTTTTATTTCAAATACAGTGTGTTTAAATAATATCACAACATTTACAAATACATCTTCTATAAGTTCTGGAACAATTTCTAACTATAATTGGCAATTTGGAGACGGCACTTCCTCTACTCTATCTAATCCTACGCATTTATATAGCACAAGCGGTACGTTTTCAGTAAGTTTAACTGTTACTTCATCTTATGGATGTAACCAATCCTATGTGCAAATAATCACAATAAATCCGCTACCAAATATATTATTTACAACGCTTAATAATTGTTTGGGGATTAATACAACCTATACAAATTCTAGTAATATTGCCACAGGCAGTATATCCAATTATTTGTGGGATTATAATTTCGATGGCATAACTGATAACACATTAATAAATGGAAATTTTACATTTTCAACATCAGGTACTTATACTACTCAATTAACAGCCATATCTAATTTAAATTGTGCCGATACGAAAACAATTCTAGTTACAATTTATCCAAATCCAACAATTGCATTTACTAATAACACCGTTTGTAAAGGGTTAACAACCCTATTTGTAAACTCATCTTCAATATCAAGTGGGGTTATTAATTCATATAATTGGCAATTTGGAGATGCAACGTCATCAACTTTATTAAGCCCTGGTCACATATACGGTTCTGCAGGTAGTTATAATGTAGTATTATCGGGCACAAGTAATTTTGGATGTACTTCAACAACCTATTCAAGTATTACGGTATACGCCAAACCAATAGTTAATTTTAGTTCAAGCATCGCATGTTTAAATCAAGCAACAGCATTTACAAATGGTAGTAGCATTATTACTGGCACTATTTCTAAATACTACTGGGACTTTGACAATAATGGAACAACGGATGATTCAATTGTTAATCCTAGTCATATTTATTCAAGTTCTGGTACATTAAACTGCAAGCTTACTGCATTTTCAAATAACAATTGTGTTAATCAAATCGTAAACCCAGTATTGATACATGCAAATCCTACGGCAAACTTTTATGCACCTTCAACTTGTTTACCACAAACAACAAATTTCACAAATGCGTCAACAAGCACTGATGGCCTAATAACAAGTTACAATTGGGATTTTAATGGTGATTATTTAACTGATAATGTTTCGCCAAACCCTAACTATATATTTGTATTATCTGGAAATTACGGTGTACAATTAGAGGTGCAAACTCAATATGGTTGTACAAAAAAAATCATAAAATCAGTTTATGTAAACGCAACGCCGCAAGTAGTTTTTTCAGCTCAAAATAATATTGGATGTCCGTTATTATGCGTAAACTTCACAAACAGCTGCACGATAGCTTCAGGCAATATTTCAACATACCAATGGATTTATGGAGACATGAGTGGACCAGATTTCTCAACTTCACCAACACATTGTTATCAAACTGGAAATTACAATGTAACCTTAAAAGCGGTTTCGGATAGCGGTTGTGTAGCGAGTTTAACTCTTCCAAATTTAGTACACGTCTATCCTACTCCAATAGCAGATTTTAATGTTACACCTACAACGGTTGATTTATCAGCTCCATTAATTGAAGTAACTGACAAATCGATAGGCGCAAGTGCTATTAAATATATTTTCAGTGATGGGACTATTAAAAACATACCGAACTTTACACATACGTTTACTACTGATGAAGCAAAAACAATTTTAATTATGCAGAAAGTAGTTAATAGTTATGGGTGTAGAGATTCTATTGTGAAACTGTTAGAAATAAAACCAGCATATGTAATTTATATTCCTAATGCTTTTACACCAAATAGTGATGGTTTAAACGATGGATTTAAAGCACTGGGTATGGGAATCACAGACTTTAAATTACAAATTTTTGATCGATGGGGAGTAATGGTTTTTGAAAGCGATGATATAAATAAAGCTTGGGATGGAACCATTAATGGCAAAGGAGATTATGAATCAACAAAAGAAGATGTGTATGTTTGGAAAGTACAAGTTAAAGACGTTCTAAGCAATCGTCACGATTTAATTGGACATGTTACTTTAGTAAAATAGGTGTTTGTTTTTATTTAGTTTATAGTTGTTAAAACCCTGCAAATTAGTTTGCAGGGTTTTATTTTTAAAAACCCCGTTATTATTCTTTTTTCTTAACTTTACACTGTTTTATAAAACATAATACAGGCACCATAGTTCAATGGATAGAATAAGCGTTTCCTAAACGTTTGATGTAGGTTCGATTCCTACTGGAGCCACTAATCAATGTAATTTATATTTTCATAAAAATAAACCAACTGATAATGAAATATAGCATATTCATATTATTTATAATTGCTGCAAGCAATTTATGCTCTCAAAATAAAAAGACTACTTTGAGCCAAAAAAAAATAGGACCATTAAATTGCAGCTATAACAAATACATAAATACAGAAAAAAAAGACACCATTTACGCCTTATTACTTTCATTTCGAAATGCAAAATACACAAACGTTAATGACAATAAATTAATCCTAATACCAAAAAATGATTCCTTAGCATTTAAAGAATTAATAAAAAATCTAAAACAAGCTCTGGCTGAAATGGGCAAGAAAACAACCACTACCTGGGATAAACCTTATTATTCAATAACTATTTCAGAACTTGTAGATACAATGATTTTTGGAGATTCAACAAAATCAAATGGTGGTTATTGTCTAATTTTAAAAGCTGATATCGGAATATTAATTAAGTGGTTAGAAGGTATCAACTTTGGAAAAGGTTAAATTATTCTTAAAAACTAATTAAATAAATTAGCAAAAAAGCCTTTATCTTCATAGGTTACAGTTGCGCTCATGCTAAAGCCCAATAATGATATAAACTCCCACTCGTCATTTATTGAAGAACGGATACAGATATCGCTTCCTCCCATAACAGCATACATATTTACTCTCATTTTAGAAGTCCTTTTTACACATTCTAAGGCAATAATGAAATCATTTTTAACTAAAATATTATATTTTTTCAAATCGATTTTAAGTGCACTTAATTCATTATCAATTGTAATATAAATTGGCTCTTTTAAAATATTTGGGGTGTTTTTAATTTTACCATCATAAATATTTAATCTAAAAATACAGCCCTTTGATTCATTTTTCGAAAAATTGATAACGACTTCATCAATATAGGTTGGGCGCTCCTTAATTTTAATACGAGTTCCAACTTCGAAGCCAATATTAGAAGTATCAAGGCTATTATCAACAAAACTTGCGTTTTCGATACTTTTACCAGTATTACCAACTACTTTTGATTTAAATTCTTTAGGTCTAATTACGACTTCATTTAAGTTATAATTTGATTCAGTTAAATAAACAATTGCTATATCGCTATATTGTTTTTTATATTGGCTGTTTGTGAAGGAAAGTGAATTATACCCGATATAGGAAAACCGAATAATATCATCTGCATTTGACTTCGAAATATTTAATTCAAAAGTACCATCTTCATTAGTAACAGTACCAATGCCTTTTCCTAATATTCCAATATTTGTAAAAGATATTGGTTCTTTAGTTTTAGAATCCAAAACTTTTCCTTTTATGACTTGTGAGGATAAAATACCATGACAAATAATCAATAAAATCAGGATAAAAACATTTTTTTTCATTTTAAAAATCTATTAGATGTCAAATTTAAATAAAATATCAAAATTTTGTAATTAAAAACTATTTCATTATATTTAATAATTCTAAAATATTTATTATGATAAAAAAACTACTCTTAACATTAACATTTTCCATTTTTTTGGCGAATGTATTTACAGCACAAATTGTCTATAAAGACGTTGCGCCAATTTTCATTAATCGTTGTGGTTCATGTCACCATGCGGGGTCAACGTATCCATATTTAACTTATTATGGTTCTGTTGCAAGCCATACTGGATTAATACAATTTGATATATCTAGTGGAAAAATGCCACCTTGGTCTCCTGACACAACATACAGTCGCTTTACACATGAGCGTATCTTGCCATTATCAGAAAAAAATAAAATTTTGAATTGGATAGCTGCTGGTGCTCCAATGGGAGATACATTATTGGCTCCTGCTCCACCATTATATTCAACAACTTTATTAACTGGAACACCAGATTTAATTTTAACGATACCTACATATACAAGTAATGCAACAGTTACAGATAAATACGTTTGTATTTCTATACCAACTGGTTTAGCTGTAAATAGAATATTAAGAGCTTATGAGGTAATACCTGGAAACCCAGCTATTGTTCATCATGCTGTCATTAATGTTGATACATTAGGCACGACAGTTACTGATTTATCAGGTGGCTGTTATACAATAGGAGGAGATTTTAGTTTAGGTGCATATGCTCCGGGTTCAGCTCCAACTGTGTTTCCAAATTCTGCTGCATTAAAACTTGGAATGACTATTAAATCTGGATCAAAGATTGTTTTACAAATGCATTATCCAGCTGGCTCTGCAGGTCAAACGGATAATACACAAATTCGTTTATTCTTTTATCCAATTGGAACTACAGGTATAAGACAAATTTATGCATCTACTCCACTACAAAACTGGACTTTTAATATTCCTGCAAATACAACGAAAACTGTAACAGCAAGTTATCCTACAACTGGAGGAGTTCCATTACCACTTTCTGTTTATTCAATTTTTCCTCATTCACATAAGGTATGTACAGCTATAACTAATTATGCTCAAAATGGTGCAACTCAAATTCCATTATGCCGTATAAACAAATGGGATTTTGAATGGCAAGGATTTTATACGTTTCCAAATTTGGTAAAAATTCCTACAGGATATACATTAAAAGGAACTCATAGTTTTGACAATACGGCTGCAAACCCATTTGCACCAATTACCACAGCAGTAGTTGCTGGTGTATCAACTGCAGATGAAATGCTTTTTGATGGGCTTATTTGGACATACTATTATCCAGGTGATGAGCTTATCGATATCGGAGCTATTTTAGCTGCTGATCCATTATTAAACAATCCAGTTGGTGTTAAAAACTTGACAGATATTGACCCATCAATTTCTGTTTATCCAAATCCTTTTGTTGATAGAGTAACTATAAATTATGAATTAAAAGCTACTGAATTTGTTAGTATTACTTTTTATAATATAACAGGACAAGAGGTTGCCTCTCTTCCTTCGAAACTACAAATACCAGGAAAACATTCAAATGACTGGGATGGTAAAAACAACTTTGGAACTCAATTAGCTGGAGGAGTTTATACTTATAAAGTTACTATTGGAACTAAAAGTCACACAGGGAAAATTATTCTAAAACCAAAAAACTAATTTTCATATACTTAAATTTTAAAAGCCTCGTTAAATTAACGAGGCTTTTTATTTTATTAAAATTTAAATATGTTTAATAAAAACTAATTCCAAAGTTTTTAAATCTTTATAAGAAGGCGGATTTAAAGAATTTCCAATGTCTATTTTTTGGTTATAATCCATTAAACTGGCTATTGGGTAATCTAAACTATAGGTTGTTATGCCATACGTTTTAGGTTTAAGAATAACGATTTCTTTTTTAAAGTCCTGATCCTCGTATAGTTCTACTAAATAAACAACAACATCATTCTTCAAAAAGTATTTTTTTAGTAAACGCCCCTTTCGAGTTACTTGTATTTTCGATTTTTCAGGGTGCAATGGGCAAATCAGAATGTCTTTCCCCATGAATTGAAATAATCGAAACTCCTTTCTATTTTCTCCCCTAACTTTAAATGGTAAAATTCCAAAAATATTTACATCTTCATCATCATTTTTAGTCAAATATATAGGTGATTGAAGTTTGATTTTAAAATACTTTCTTTTACTAATTTTTAATCGACTTGCGCGTAAGGCAACAATAACTAATAATAACCCTTCATTAAAAACATTAATTATTGAATCATAAAATGCTAAACCTAAACCTTTATAATACCAAAAGTATAGAAACTCAATAATTAATAATCCTGCATACCAACTTAATATCGTCTTATATAATTTGGTTGTTCCTAATAATTTATCATAATTAAAAAATGGTGAAAAATTAATACAATTATTAATCATTTGAATCCAAAAATTAATACCTATTAAGTAAATTCCTGAAGCTAAAAATGGGGTTAATTTGCCTATAAATTGTTGGGTCAAAAAGAAATCAAATAATCCATGAGAAACAATTGCTATCGTTATTCCTACAAGCGAATTAATAAAAATATTTCCTCGGTTAAATATTTTAAATCGAAATAATCCATAAACACAAATACTCGTATTAATAATGTGTGTTAAGCTTGAAATAAGTGTACGACCAGTAATTATTTGTGAACCATAATTATAATAGTAAATATAATTTTCTCTAATAGCAAAGCCGAGGGTTACTATGCCTCCAAAGATTAAATAATCTATTGGTTCATTTAATCGTTTTCTAATTATAATAAAAACTAATGCTACACCAATTAATTTTGACAATTCCTCTGTTAACCCAATTCCTAAGATTGAATAGACTAAATCATTCCAAAAGTGGTTATTAAAATCAAAACCAAAACGTGCATGTATTTCATAAACAAATAATGCAATATTTGGAGTTAAGAATCCAATGCAAAAGGCAAAAATTATATCAGTAATTCTTTCTTTCTCAAGGACATCAATTTTTATAAAATAATTTAACCAAAGCATTGCACCAAAAATTGCACCAAGCATAGGTGCAATTAAATAAATATTTTCTGGACTTAACATTTGGCAAATTGGTTAAACAAAAAATCCCTTGAAAAACAAGGGATTTTAAAGATTAAGAGGATAATTTTTTAACTAGTAATACTAATTTTTTTATCTAACTCTTCAATATATGCTTTAAAGCGTTTATCGGTATCCATTAAATTATTTACAGTACGACAAGCATGTAATACAGTAGCATGGTCTTTTCCACCACAGTGCATACCAATTGTAGCTAAAGATGATTTAGTCATACATTTCGCAAAATACATTGCAATTTGACGAGCTTGAACTACTTCACGCTTACGAGTTTTTGATTTCATTAAATCGATATTCAAATCAAAATAATCACAAACTACTTTTTGTATATAATCTATAGAAACTTCACGAGCAGTTGATTTAACAAACTTGTCAATCATTTGCTTAGCTAATTCTAAAGTAATCACTTTTTTGTTTAAAGAAGATTGAGCTAACAAAGAAATTAAAGCTCCTTCTAATTCACGAACATTTGAAGTAATGCTATAAGCAAGGTATTCGCAAACTTCTTTTGGTAATTGAATTCCTTCGTTGTAAACTTTTTTCTCTAAAATAGCGATACGAGTTTCTAAACCTGGAGTTTGTAAATCTGCGCTCAAGCCCCATTTGAAACGTGATAATAAACGTTGTTCGATTCCTTGCATTTCTACAGGTGCTCTATCAGCAGTTAAAATAATTTGTTTTCCTAATTGATGTAAGTGATTGAAAATGTGGAAGAATACATCTTGTGTTTTTTCTTTTCCAGCTAAATATTGAATATCGTCAATAATTAAAACATCAATCATTTGATAAAAATGAACGAAATCGTTTTGATTATTATTTTTAATAGAATCTATAAATTGAGAAATAAATTTTTCAGATTGAACGTATAAAACAGTTTTATTAGGGAAATTCTTTTTAATATCAATTCCAATAGCTTGAACTAAGTGAGTTTTTCCTAAACCAACACCACCGTATAATAACAATGGGTTAAATGCAGTTCCACCAGGTTTTTGAGATACAGCATAACCAGCAGAGCGAGCTAAACGATTACAATCACCTTCGATAAAATTATCAAAACTATAATTAGGATTTAATTGAGACTCAACAGAAACTTTCTTTAAACCTGGTATGATAAACGGATTTCTAATAGAACCACCATCAATAGGCATAGAAACAGGATTGTTTCTTAAATTAGTATTAATATTTGGGACTTTAAGAAGAACAGCCTTCTCAGATTTACCAGTCCCATTATCCATGACAATACTGTATTCAATTCTTCCTTCAGTTCCTAATTCCTTACGAATTACTTTTTTAATAATTGAAATGTAATGTTCTTCTAACCATTCATAAAAAAATTGTGAGGGCACTTGGATGTTTAAAACATTGTCTTGAATTTTTATTGCTTTAATTGGTTCGAACCAAGTAGCAAAATTTTGAGGGCTTACATTATCTTGAATTACTTTTAAGCAATTCTTCCACACAGTTTCAGCAGTTTTTTCCTTCATAAAATAAATAAGTTATTAAATATATAGTGTTTAGTGTTATTAACAAGTACGAGTTTGTAAATATATACTGTTTATTCATTTTCGCAAGGAAAAAAACAAAAAAAAACTTCACTTTATTTTCATTTTGGACTTGTTTTTTCAGATTTTTCTATTATCTGTATTATGTGAAATTTTTTTCTTACCGTGAGCAAAAAATACATCCAGCTTTCCAAGCCAAATTCCAGCCCAGCCAACTTGAGTTACATATATATCTTTACCAATTCTATTTTGCAATTTAACAGGGTGTTCAAGAAAAGTATGAGAATGGGCGCCAATAATTAAATCAATATTTTCAGTTTGCGGTGCCATGCTCATATCACTTAATTTTTTATCGTTATATGAAAATCCTAAGTGAGAAAGAGCAATAACATAATCGCAACCTAAATCTAATTTTAGCAACTTAGCAGTAGCGTTAGCTATTGGCAGTGGATTTTGATAAACAGTCTCTTTATACATTTTTTTATCTACCAATCCATCGAGTTCAATTCCATAGCCCAACACACCAATTTTTAATCCCTGTTTTTCAAAAATTTTATAGGGAATAATTTTATCATTTAAGCTCGTATTAGAAAAATCGTAATTACAATTTATAAAAGAAAAACTTGCATGAGGCATTTGTTTGGTAATGTTGTCGATACCTAAATCAAAATCATGATTACCAATTGTAGTGGCATCGTATTTCATTAAACTCATTAATTTATACTCTAATTCACCTTGGTATAAATTAAAATATGGAGTTCCCTGAAAAATATCACCAGCATCCAATAATAAAACATTATCATTTTCTTTTCGTATACTTTCTACAACAGCCGAACGCCTTGCAAATCCACCCATATTAGCATGCTTGGGGTCATTGGTTGGAAAAGGTTCGATACGACTATGCACATCATTTGTATATAAAATAGTTAATTTAACTAAATCATTTTTTTTAAGTATTTCGTTTGACAAAGCAGGTAAACCAGCTAAAACAGCAGATGTACCAACAAAGTATTTTAAAAAATCTCTCCTATTTTGATAATTGAATTCTGCCATCTAATTGAGGTTTTATAGTTTTGCCTAATTTTGTAATATCTTCACAATAATTTATAATCACATTTCTTAATAACACATTCATGATTTTGCGTTCCTTCGCATTTTTAAAAAATGTGTAGCTATCTCCGCCATTTGCTAG
>JAYVIS010000296.1:0-3760 GCA_043769975.1 Bacteroidota bacterium | reverse complement strand
AGGAACTGTTGAATATTTTTTTTACGAGGATAATGATTTAGGAAATACTTACCGTTATAAAAATGGATTTAGAGCATACATTTTTGCTGGTGTTGGTGGAGTTTATACTAACCCAAAAGCATTTTATAATGGTCAATGGGTAAAATTAAGACCTTTACATACTGAAGGTGTAACTTATAAAAGAATTGTATTAAATATTCCTGTTGGATTAGGTTGCTATTTTACATTTGAGAAAAAACATAGAATTGGATTTGAATGGAATTTAAGAACAACGTTCACTGATTATTTAGATGATATTCATTCAGGTTGGGCTGATCCTAGTACTTTAAGTCCAGAAGGCGTTGCCTTATCAGACAGAACAGGCGAATTATCAGGTATTGACCCAGGTTTTGCTAAGAATTTTGGTTATGATCCAATTAGCAACCCAGGTAACAAAAGAGGGGATAAAACACATAACGATTCGTACATGACAATGAGTTTAAGTTATAGCTATGTATTAAGAGGAAAATCAAGTTTTTACCGTGGCCATTACAAAGGTTTCTTTGGTAAAAAAGGAGGAAAGGTTCGTAAAATTAGAGCTAAATTCTAATTATTAATTTATTATAAATAAAAAGGCTCATTGAAATAGTTCAATGAGCCTTTTTATTTTACAGGTGTTTTATATGTTATAATACTGACCTAATTTTTAATTCATTAATATAGGCTTGTCCCCTTTTTTCAGCTATAATATCTAAACTTAACATAATAGTTGCTTGAATTAATAAACCAAACCCAATGCCTTTCCAAAATACTTGATTAGAAGAACGAAAATAAATTAGTAAAAATAGACTTAGAACAACTAAACTAATTTCAATCCACTTATATATTAAAAAATTCTTCATGACAATTTCCATTCGAGGTAACTCTTTTTGCTCTATAAGTTCACGTTCATTTTGAATCATGTCTTCTACCCGTTTAATATCACTTTCTGTTCTAAAAAAGACTGAAGTTCCAACTGTTAATTGAATAATCCCAATAATTAATAAAGGATAAGCTAATCCATTATAAAAAGAATATTTAATAAGGAACCAAAAAATAAATGCTAAACTAACGGCAATGAGCCCGAGAAAAATAAAAAATAAACTTTCTATTTTCTCTTCGGTAAAATAAATTTTTATAAATTCTATATTATCCTCCATTACTCTTTTTTTTCTTTGCTTTGAATAAACCTAACCATTTTTCTTACTAAACCACGTGGAGTAAAACGAATTGCTGTAGCCATTATATTATTCATTAAACCATGGATTGCAACCACTTTATTATTTTCTAAACTATGATAACCATATTGAGCAACTTCTTTTGATGTGGCTAGCTTCTTGCCCTTAAAAAGCTTGCTTTCTTTTAATGCTGCTGCATCAAGAAATCCACTTTCAGTTGGGCCAGGACATAATGCACATACAGAAACACCTGTTCCATCTAATTCGTTCGAAATAGCTTCAGTAAAACTTAAAACATAAGCCTTTGTTGCATAATAAACACTCATTAAGGGCCCTGGTTGAAACGCGGCTGTTGAGGCAACATTTAGTATTTTCCCAAACTTGTTTTCCACCATTTGTGGCAAAAAAAGATGAGTTAATTTTGTCAATGTAACAATATTTAGGTTCAACATTTCTTGCTGTTTATCCCAATTACTTTGAACAAAAAATCCAAAATCACCAAAACCAGCATTATTTATAAGGTAGTCAACACGAATGTGTTTTGTACTGCAATAATCAAATATTTCATTTGCCGAGTCTATCTGACTTAAATCTTTTGCGATTATTTCAATATTATTTTTTGTTGTTTTACATATCGAATAAAGCTCTTCCAATTTAGTTTGATTACGCGCAACTAATACCAAATCAAAGCCTTTATTCGCATAAATTTTAGCAAACTCATACCCTATTCCACTTGACGCACCAGTAATTAAAACAGTTTTATTCATACTATTTATTTTAGCTTATATTAACCTATTCCAATCCAATTTAAGAACTGAATCTACAATTTATTTGTTTACTTGCTCTTGTTAGAATGTAAAATATAGATTGCTAATTTACTGGTTTTATAATTACATCTAAAATAGGTATCTTTGCCAATAATGAAAACAAAAACACTCAAAAAAAACAGCGTCAATGTAGTAACATTGGGATGTAGTAAAAATATAGTTGATAGCGAGGTGCTAATGGGCCAATTAAAAGCCAATAATTTTAATGTAGAGCACGAAAGCCAAGAGGATAAACATAATATTGTAATTATTAATACCTGTGGTTTTGTTGAAAATGCTAAACAAGAAAGTATTGATACCATTTTGCGTTATGTGCAAGCAAAAAAAGAAGGTGCTATTGAAAAACTTTATGTGACAGGTTGTTTGAGCGAGCGTTACAAAGGTGATTTAGAAAAAGAAATACCAGATGTGGATGCCTATTTTGGAACACGAGATTTGCCAAAAATCTTAAAAACATTAAAAGCAGATTATAAAAAAGAATTAGTAGGCGAACGTTTATTAACTACTCCTAACCATTATGCCTATTTTAAAATAAGTGAAGGTTGCGATAGACCATGCAGTTTTTGTGCTATCCCATTAATGCGCGGAAAACATATTTCTGAGCCAATTGAACAACTCGTTCAAAGAGCTAAATTACTAGCTAGTAAAGGAACGCGTGAATTATTATTAATAGCTCAAGATTTAACATATTATGGTTTAGATATTTATAAAAAACGTGAATTAGCAAATTTAGTTGATCGATTAAGTGATGTTGAAGGATTAGATTGGATACGTTTACATTATGCCTTCCCTAGTGGTTTCCCTATGGATGTGCTAGATGTAATGAATAAAAAAAGTAATGTGTGTAATTACCTTGATATGCCCTTACAACATATTTCGGATAACATGCTAACAAGTATGCGCCGCGGAATTACAAAACAAAAAACGATTGATACAGTTAATGCAATAAGAGATAAGGTTCCAGGCATTGCAATTCGCACGACATTAATTGCAGGTTACCCAGGTGAAACTAAAAAAGACCATGAAGAAATGTTGCAATGGGTTAGTGATTCTAAATTTGAACGTTTAGGTATTTTCACATATTCTCATGAAGATAATACACATGCTTTTTTATTAAAAGATGATGTTAAGGAAAAAGTGAAAAAAGAACGTGCTGATGCTGTTATGAAAGTTCAACAAGAAATTTCATTCAGTTTAAATCAAGAAAAAATCGGGAAAACATACAAAGTATTATTTGACAGAAAAGAAAATGATTATTTTGTAGGTAGAACAGAATTTGATAGTCCAGACGTTGACAATGAAGTTCTTGTTAAAGCAACCGACACAAACTACATACGAATTGGAGATTTCGCAAACGTAAAAATTAATGACGCTAGCGATTTTGATTTATATGGTGATTTAATTGATTAAAAGCATACATAAAAAAGCAGGTTATCTTAGTAAGATAACCTGCTTTTTTATGTATTAACTATTTAATTATTATTTTACTTTACTTAAAACAGTAATGTGTCCAACTTTCACAACTTCGATGTTGCCCATTGTTTTAATAACAATTCGGTAAACATAAACACCTTGTTCAGCTGCTTTTCCTTTTATTGAACCATCCCAACCTTTACGTTCTGCTGTGCTCTTAAAGACTGTGTTTCCCCATCTATCAAAAATACTCATGTCAAAACTTTCTATTCCATAACCTACTGGCAAAAATAAATCATTATCACTATCTCCATTTGGTGTAAA
>JAYVIS010000295.1:0-11993 GCA_043769975.1 Bacteroidota bacterium | reverse complement strand
ACATAAAACGAAGCAGGCATAAAATAATAAAGAATAGGTATAAAAATTGCTAATGAGAAAAATACGATAAAGCCAACTAGTATTCCGCCTCCAATTCCTAAACCTGCTACTATTCCTGCACATATTAGAACAATGATTCCTAAAATAAAACTAAATAATACAGTAATAGTTAAAACGGAGCCAATCATCAAGCCTATTCGTTTTCTTACCATTTGCCCAACTTCTGAAATCGTGATTTTTTCACCTGGATTTTTTTCTGAATATAAACCCATATAAGCATAAACCACACTATTTAAAAGTACATTAACAAGTAGTCCAAATATGACAACAACTAAGATGGCAATGACAAATTCTGCATTAAAGTTTTTAAAACCACCTAATGGATTTTGTCTAAATGCGATCAACCCTTGTTGCATATAGCCATAACCAAGCCCCATTAATAATAAAAATGGTCCAACAATGACAATGATGCTTCCGAAAAATGATCGAAAGTTTTGCTTAATAAATTTTAGAGCATCGCCAAGTACTGATCCGAAATCTCTTTCTTGTTTAAAGTTTATTTTTTGTTCCATAGGTTTTGTTTTTTAATTGTATTGGTAAAATAATAAAGTACCAAATGATAAATGCTAAAGATCCAAAAATGATTAATAAGCTCAACCATAAATCCATTTCAGTATATCGTGTAATAAAACTTTCTAAAAATCCAGCACAAATAAAAATCGGAATCAATCCAACCACAATTTTTATACTTTCTTTTGCGCCATTTTTAAAAGATTCTAGTCGTGTGTAGGTTTTAGGAAACATGAAGCTATTCCCTAATATTAAGCCTGCACAGCCTGCAATTACAATAGCTGACATTTCTAAAGTGCCATGTATCCAAACAACTTTTAATGCTTTTCCTAATACGTTATTTTGGTAAAATAAAGTAAAAAAAGAACCAAGCATAATAGTGTTTTGTAAAATATAAAAACCTGCTCCAACCGAAAAAATCATTCCAAAGGCTAACATAAAAAAGGAAACTTTGATGTTATTAACTGTAATAAAAATAAACATAAACCAGTTTGGCATTTCACCATAAATGCCAATTGGATTTCCGTTTTTAATGCGTTCAATGGTTTGATTCACATAATCATCACCAACAATTAAACGAATAAAACTATCATCATATAATTGAGAAACAACGCCTAGCAAAGTTCCTAAAACACCTAAAATGAATGATACTAAAAGTGTATGGTGATGTTTGCCAAATAAAGATGGTAATTCTGTTTTCCAAAATTGAAAAACACGTTTGCTACTTTCTTTTTTGTTTTTATAAATCAGTTGGTGTATGCGTGCAGTAAGACTATTTAAGTAAGTTGTTGTTTTACTTCCTTTGTAATTACTTTTCGAATACGCTAAATCATCAGTTAATTCAACAAACATATTTGCAACTTTTGCAGGATGTTCATTTTCCTTCTTAGCTAACGATTCCTCGAAAGATTCCCATTTTGTTGAGTTTTGTTTTAAAAATGTAATTTCTTTCATTATTCTTATGCACTTTAAATATATCAAATTTGTTTAGATTCTCTTAATGTTTTATATTTAGTTTTTTAAATCTTAATTTACTCCATAAATGGATAACATTGAAGTTACCACCACGCAAAACGTTGTTTTAGAATATGAAGCAGCTGGTGTCGGTTATCGTATTTTAGCGGCTTTATTGGATAGTGTTTTTATGGCCGTTTATATTGGGGTCATGTTGCTTATTTTTGGATTAGGGTTTGCTCGTAGCAATTTTTTTAAAAATGATCCAGATCAATATCTTTTGATTGGATTATTGATCTTATTAAGTTTACCAATTACATTGTACCATTTTTTAAGCGAAACGTTGATGAATGGACAAAGTCTTGGCAAAAAAGTTTTAGGAATAAAAGTTGTGAAATTAGATGGAACACAACCTGGAATTGGCTCTTATTTTTTACGTTCCATCATGCGAATCGTGGATATGCAAATTTCAAATGGCGTTGTTGCTTTAATTACAATTGCAGTAACTGATAAAAGTCAGCGCTTAGGTGATATGGCTGCAGGAACCACGGTTATTAAATTAGGCACAAATGTGACATTGAGAGATACCATTTTATATAAAAAAATTGATGAATATAAAATTGTGTTTGAACAGGTATCTTTATTAAATGATAAAGACATCGATATTATAAAAGATATTTTGCAACATAGTATTCAAAATAACAAACTGAGTAATTTGCAAGTCTTAGCTTTAAAAGTTAAAACAAAAATGGGAGTTGAGACTTCATTGTCTCATAAAGATTTTTTACAAACTGTTTTATTGGATTATAGTCATTACCAATTTGAAAAATAAATTTTACAAAATTTAAATTATGATAAAAAAAATTGAGCACATTGGAATTGCTGTAAAGGATATAAATTCTTCAAATGATTTATTTAAACGATTATTTGGTAAAGAACATTATAAAACTGAAACTGTTGAGAGTGAAGGGGTAAGTACGAGTTTTTTTATGGTTGGTGATACTAAAATTGAATTGTTGGAAGCGAAAACAGAAACAAGTGCAATAGCAAAATTTATTGAAAAAAAGGGAGAAGGTATTCACCACATCGCATATGAAGTGGATGATATATTTGAGGAAATGAAGCGACTAGAATCTGAGGGCTTTGAGGTTTTAAATAAAGAGCCAAAAAAGGGAGCGGATAATAAGTTAATTTTCTTTCTTCATCCTAAAAGCACCAATGGTGTTTTAGTGGAATTATGTCAGGAAATAAAATAAAATAATTAGCTTAATATCAAACACCAAGCATCAAAAACTTTATTTAGGTCAAGTAAAGTTTTTATATAATTATGTTTCTCGATCTCATTTTTGAATGACGCATTGTTTCCCTTTTTATAAGTATCAATTTCTTCTTTCGTTGGGATTACTTCTAAATTACCTAATTGACCCAAATTATTTCCTGTTAAAATAGAGCTATTTCTATACTCATTCGGAATGGTATCAACTCCAACACCAATGGTTGTAATTGGTTTTTCAATCTCAAATAATGCATCTCCGTGTGCTCTGCAGTACCAGTTTCCACCCATGCGAGCAACTAAATCAATTTTTTGCTGATCAATTAAATTGTTGGCTCCTAAAACAGATTCGCTAATATGTATTTTAATAATTTCACACATTACTAAATTGCAATTTCCAATTTCTTTTACTTCAAATACTTTGCATTCAAGTTGTACTGGGCTTTCTGCAACACGCATTGGTTTTACTAAATCAGATGCAATAGGGGTAAAACCGGCTTTTGTAAATTCACTAATTCCTTTTTCGTATGGACTACTTGCTAAACTCATTTGCTGAACCATGCTATAATTAACAATATTAATCACACATTCAGGAACTTCTTTAATGTTTAAATGAGTGTCTTTTGCTTGACCAGTTCTTCCGCTAAGGTTCGGAGAAAAAATTGCAATTGGTGGTTTTGCTGAAAACACATTAAAAAAACTGAATGGAGCTAAATTATGATTTCCTTTTGCGTCAACCGTGCTTGCAAAGCAAATAGGACGAGGGCCAACGGCACCTAATAAATATTGATGTAATTGTGGTACCGATAATTCGGAAGGTGTAAGTGATAACATATTTAACTTTTTAAATTTGCTTTAATTTTATTTATGATATATGAATTTCCTAATATTTCACCACATGTTACAACTGCACTAATTGTAACGCCCATAATACCATGTAAATTTAAACTTTGTCCAGTTAAAAGTAGGTTACTAATTTTTGTCCTAGGTGTAATAAATGAACGCATTGGTTCTTTGTAATCTTTTATTACTCCATATAAGGTTCCATCTTTTGAGCCAATATAATCTCGGTATGTAATAGGACTCGCAGTTGTATAAGATTGAATTTTAGATCTTAAACCTGGAAGTCTAGTTTCTAAAACGTCTAATATTTTTTCTGCTTTTTCAATTTTAAATTCTTCATAACCTTCACCTCTGAAATTTATGTTATTCGGAATAATATTTTTTGTATCGGCCCATTTAGCGCATTCTTCATAACGCATATATGCCATTGCGGTAAAATTCTCAGTAAAATTAGGGTTTTTAGATGATGTTGTTCCAAACATTCCAATTGATTCTGGCCATGTTTCATTTGTATAATTTGCCCCAGTCCAAATGTCTGGCTGAGTGCAGTGGTATAAATTATGGTTTAGATGAGGGAAACTGTCATGCTTCATAACAACATTTACTAAAAAAGATGAGATTGTATTCTCTAATCCTTTAATTCTATTTTTATAAGCGGCACGTAATTGTTGCCCTTCTACTAAATCAATTGTTTTTGAAAGTTCAATTCCTGAGATAAAAAGTTTGCCTTCTATTTTTTCTCCGTTCGTTAATTCTACTGATTCAATTTCGCTTCCATTAAAATGAAATTTTGAAGCTTCACAATAATTCAAAATTACACCACCAAGTTTTTTAATATTTGCATTCATTATTCTTGCAATCTGAGAACTCCCATCAATGCACCTATATGAACTTTCTATATATGAATTTACAACTAAAGCATGTATGTAAAATGGAGTTTTTCCTTCAATACCTGCATATAACATATTACTTCCGCCAATTACTTGTTGTAATTTTGGATCACTAAAAATAGAATTAATACAAGATTTAGAATCAATTTCCATAAACCAAGCACCCATAATTTCTTTTGTTTCATCAGATAAATTAAAAATGGGGAAGGCGGCGCAAACTTCTTTTATCTTTTCAATATAAGTTTTCAATGCTTCTCTTTGATGAGGAAATAGTTCAGCTAGTTTATCAACGAAATTTTCATATCCTTGAGCATGAGGATAAATCTTGTCGTCATCTTTAAAAGAAATTAAGTCGTACCCGTCTTCATCTAATTTTTGCAGTTTTAATTCCTGCATTAAATTAAAATATTGAAAATACCGATTTAGGTTTTGGCCGTCGTCTAAACCTCCTAGATAATGAACTCCAGTATCAAAAATAGATTTTTCTCTACTGTATATTTGTAAAGAACCACCAATTTGCCTATTTTTTTCTAAAACGCAAACACTCATCCCTTCTTTAGCTAAAATATATGCCGAGCATAAACCACCAAAGCCACTTCCTATAATTACCGCGTCGTATTTCATTGCTATTATCTTCTCCAAGTATAAGGATTTTATTGCAAATTTTATTATACTTTTTTAGTAAAATTTATGATAATATGATGAAAATTTTAATGCTTAGTTTTTACTTTTTATTACTACATTTAAGGATAATTTAAAAGATGGCGTTCAAATTAAAAGTATATATTTTTGCATTTTTTGCTATTGTTTCGAGTAGCTTAAAATCTCAAAACTATACTATTAGTGGTAAGGTATTCGACTCTGAAACAAAAGAACCGCTCCCATTTGTACCCGTTATGCTTAAAGGTACAACCATTGGAGCAACTACTGATTTTGATGGTAATTACTCAATCTCAACTTCTAAATTAAGTGATTCTGTTATTTGCTCATACGTAAGTTATAAAAGAATGACTCGTTACATTAAGCGTGGGATTAGCCAAACAGTAAATTTTCCTTTAATTGGGGAGGGTTATAATTTAAATGAAGTAGTTATTAAACCTGGTGAAAATCCAGCACATCGTATTATTCGTAATGTGATTGCTAATAAGCCAATTAATAATAAGCGTAAATTGGATGCTTACCAATATGAGAGTTATAATAAGGTTGAATTTGATTTAAGTCGTATTCCAAAAGAAATGCGTGAGAAAAAAATATTCAAACCTATTCAATTTGTTTTTGATAATGTGGATAGCATAAATTCAGGGGAAAAGCCTTCTTTGCCAATTTTTATAACCGAGTCTTTATCTGAATTATATTACAGGAGTAATCCAAATTTAAAAAAAGAAGTTATTAAAGCTAGTAAAGTAACTGGAATAGAAAACACCAGTATCACCTCAATTATGGGGGATATGTATCAAAATATAAATATTTATGATAATAATATTTTGGTTTTTGGAAAAGGTTTTACAAGTCCAATTTCTGATAATGGGTTGTTTTATTATAAATATTATTTAGAGGATAGTATTATTATTGGCAATTCAAAATGCTATCATATTCGTTTTAAATCAAAACGTCCTCAAGAATTATGCTTTAGTGGTAATATGTGGATTGCTGATACTACTTGGGCAGTTAAGCGTTTAGAAATGAGTATACCAAAAGATGCAAATATTAATTTTATTAATTCTGCAAATATAGTTCAGGAATTTACTAGAGTTGATAGTACTTGGATGTTAAGTAAAGATAGATTGGTTATTGATTTCGCCATGAATGCTAAACAAATTGGTGTTTATGGACGAAAAACAACATCGTATAAAAACTTTACGATTAACCAACCTAAAGATGTTAAGTTTTATGAGTTTGGTGATAAAATTATTGTTGAAGATGATGCCCTAAAAAAAGATGATGCTTTTTGGGATTTAAATCGTCATGATAGTTTATCAATTCGCGAAAAGAAAATTTATCATATGATTGATACAATCAAATCATTGCCAATTTATAAAACATGGGTGGATGTATTAACAATTTTTGTATCAGGATATAAACTCGTAAACAATTTCGAAATAGGCCCATATTTTAATTTAGTTAGTTATAACCGAATTGAAGGACCTCGTGTTAGATTTGGTGGCAGAACAAGTAGTAAATTTAGTAGATGGTATGAGTTACAAGGCTATGTTGCTTATGGTTTTAAAGACGAAAAATTTAAGTATAGTGTAGGCTTCAAAACATTTATTTCAAAAAAGCCACATCGTCAACTCGTTGGTTTGAATTATAAAAGTGATTATGAAATTTTAGGACAAAGTCAAAATGGTTTTTCTCAAGATAATATTTTCGCCTCTTTATTTCGTACAAGCCCATTAACAAATTTAACGAGAGTTGATAATACAACTGCCTGGTATGAAAGGGAATGGTTAGATGGCTTAACTACAAAAGTTTCTTTAGTAGGCCGAACAATTACTCCTTTAATTGCTAACAGCTATAAATATTATAAAAATGATGGAAGTATTGTAACAAAAGAAAATATTAGAAATACAGAGGTGAAAGTAAATGTAAGATTTGCTTTTAGAGAAAAATTTATTAGTGGTGATTTTAGTAGAATTAGTTTAGGTACAAAATGGCCTGCTCTACAATTTACTTATTCTAAGTCATTACAAAACGCATTTCAAGGAGAATACGATTATCAGAAAGTGGTATTAAATTTAAGTGATCGCGTAAGATTGGTTTCTCTTTTAGGTTACACTGACTATACTTTAGAGGCCGGTAAAATATTTGGAACATTACCTTATCCGTTAATGGAATTACACGGAGGAAATGAAACGTATGTTTATGATTACATGGCTTATAATATGATGAAATATTATGAATTTGCTAGTGATCAATATGCTGCAGTTGGAGTATTTCATCATTTTGAAGGAATTATTTTTAATAAAATTCCATTAATAAAAAAATTGAAATGGCGTGAAGTTGTTACCTGCAAGGCATTGTGGGGAACTGTAAACGACAAGAATAAAAAAGTAATTATTTTTCCAACTACGTTAAATGCTCTTGGTAATGAACCATATGTAGAGGTAAGTGCTGGAATAGAAAATATTTTTAAAGTATTTAGAGTGGATGCACTATGGCGTTCAACTTATTTGCGACCTAGAGCTATTGATAATTTTGGAGTTAAAGTTGGCTTTCAACTCGCGTTTTAATATGATACTGAGATCAGAAAATTTAGTCAAGAAATACAAAAATCGTACTGTTGCTAATAACGTAAGTGTGCAAGTTCAGCAAGGAGAAATTGTTGGTTTATTGGGGCCAAATGGAGCTGGTAAAACAACTTCATTTTATATGATTGTTGGAATGGTGAAACCAAATTCAGGAAAGATTTTTTTGGATGACAGGGATATTACCAGTGAGCCAATGTATAGACGCGCACAATTAGGAGTTGGATATTTACCTCAAGAAGCTTCTGTTTTTCGTAAATTAAGTATCGAAGATAATTTGAGAGCAGTTTTGGAAATGACAAAACTGACTAAGAAAGAGCAGGATATGAAAGTGGAAAGTTTGTTAGACGAATTTGCATTGCACCATGTTCGTAAAAATTTAGGTGATCAGTTATCTGGTGGAGAACGCAGAAGAACTGAAATTGCAAGAGCTTTAGCAACTGACCCAAAATTTATATTATTAGATGAACCTTTTGCAGGCGTTGATCCCATTGCTGTTGAAGACATACAAAGTGTTATTAGGAAGTTAAAAGATAAAAATATCGGCATTTTAATTACGGATCATAACGTTCACGAAACTTTAAATATTACTGACAGAACGTATTTGCTTTATGCAGGAGAGGTTATCAAATCTGGCTCAGCTGAAGATTTAGCAAATGATGAAATGGTTAGAAGAGTATACTTAGGAAGTAATTTTGAACTACGAAAATAATTAGTGTCAACCTCAACGAATAAATCATTAGATGAAGTAAATGCTTCAGTCAACACTTCAAACCGTGGTGGATTTAAAAAGCTATTAGCTTTTATTGGTCCAGCATACATGATTAGTGTTGGCTATATGGATCCTGGAAATTGGGCAACTGATATTGAAGGTGGAAGTAAATATGGCTATAGTTTAATTTGGGTATTAGTAATGAGTAATTTAATTGCTCTACTTTTACAAAGCCATTGTATTCGTTTAGGAATTGTTGCCGGTAAAGACTTGGCTCAAGCTTCTAAGGATCATTATTCGAAATTTATTAATATTTTTTTATACATTCTTGCCGAAATTGCCATTGCAGCTTGTGATTTAGCAGAGGTAGTTGGTATGGCCATCGGTATTCATTTGTTATTTCCTTCCATTCCTATTTTGGGTGGTGTATGTATAACTGTGCTCGATAGTTTTGTTTTATTATTTTTATTAAATGCTGGAATTCGGAAACTCGAAGCATTTATTATTTCATTAGTTGCTATTATAGGTGTTTCATTTTTTATACAAATATTAATTGCAAAACCTGATATTATTGAAATCTCAAAAGGTTTAATACCTGGTTTTACAAATGAAAATGCATTATATATTGCAATAGGAATTATTGGAGCAACTGTTATGCCTCATAATTTATATTTACATTCCTCTTTAGTTCAAACTCGGAAGTTTGAAAGAACACCCGTCGAAATAAAAAAGGCTATTAAATTTAATTTAATAGATAGTGCTGTTGCTCTAAATTTGGCCTTGTTTGTAAACGCAGCTATTTTGATTATTGCAGCTACAACATTTTTTAATACAGGTGTTGAAGTAACGGAAATACAAGACGCTCACAAAATGATGGCGCCTATGCTTGGAAGTACACTTGCCCCTTTATTATTTGCTATTGCATTAATTGCTGCCGGACAAAGTTCTACAATTACAGGAACGTTAGCTGGCCAAGTAATTATGGAAGGATATTTGAATTTACGATTACAGCCTTGGATTAGAAGATTAGCAACACGGTTAATTGCTATAGTGCCTGCTTTTTTAGTTATTTATTATTTTGGTGAAGAAAAAACAGGTGATTTATTAGTGTTGAGTCAGGTGATTTTAAGTTTGCAATTAGGCTTTGCGATTATTCCACTAATTCATTTTGTGAGTAATAAAAAGAAAATGGGTGAGTTTGTAATTCCACTATGGCAAAAGATTGCTTCATGGATTTCAGTTTCCGTAATCGTTTTTTTAAACTGTCAAATGCTTTTTCAAAAAGTAAAAGAATGGTTACTTGTATCTGATTACTCTATTCTAATTGGATTGACAGTTGTTCCCTTTATGATTTTTTGCTTTTTAGTATTATTATATATCCTATTTGAACCTTTATTTAAAAATAAAAAAATTGAAATTAGAAAGAAATTTCATGGAGCTATTCAAAAGATTGATTTTGAAATTCCTAAACCATATGCCACTATTTCTATTGCAGTTGACTTTAGTAGTAGTGATAGTAAAGCAATTAATAAGGCATTGCAACTTGGAGGGAAAACTGCAACTTATATTTTAATTCACGTTTTGGAGAGTACTAATGCTGTTATTTACGGTGAAGAAACAAATGATGTTGAACGCGACGAGGATACTCAAAATTTAATTGCATATAAAAATCAGATTATAGAAAAAGGTTTTTCGTGCGATTATAAATTGGGATTTGGAAGTCCAAAATCAGTAATACCAAAATTAGTTGAATCATCTGATTTGTTAGTAATGGGAACTCATGGACATACAACGATTAAAGATATATTATTTGGAACAACCGTTGAAAGTGTTCGACATAAAATTACGATTCCTTTGGTGTTGGTTTAATTAAAAATTAAGACATGGAATTTCTTAAAAATAAATTTAAAGGCAACATTGCTTTAAATACTTTTGAAATGTAGGTCGGAAAATTTTTATTTAGCACATCTTCATCTTTTAAATGATGTATTGCAATAAAATGTTTGTGTTGAAGTAATTCAATTTCAGGATGATTTTTGTCGTAGCCTTTTGGAGACGTTTTTAATTTATCATCTTGAGATAATTCTTTAAAGTAAGTTTTAAATTCTTTTGCAGACAATATTTTCTTTAATTCAGCACTGTTGTAATCAATTTCTTGTCTTATTGCAGCAAGCATTTCAGGCATTGGTTGATAACAACCGCCTGCTAAAAAACTATTGTTTGGTTCAATATGTATATAGTAGCCAGGAATCATTGATTTTTTTCCTCCTGGATTGATACTTGCTCCCATGTTTATTTTATAAGGAGATTTGTCTTTACTAAAACGAACATCTTTGTTTATTCGAAACATGCATTTTTTTGCTTCTAAATTTAATAGCCCATTATCAAATAAAATACTTTTATCAATAACTGATTTTACAACTGTTTCAAATTCAGTTTTGCAAATTTCATAAGTTTTTCTATTTAAATCAAACCATTCTTTATTGTTATTTTTTGATAGTTGTTTTAAAAATTTAAGAGATGTTTCCATTTTTAGCAATATTTTTTATTGACACTATTTTTTAAGAATTTTACTCAGGAATATTTGCCGTTAATTTTTTGAAAAATTTCAGGTGTGAGAAAAATTCTTTTGCTATTATTCTTAATAATGTATAAGTTGGTATTGCCACAATCATACCTATAACGCCACCTATGGCACCAGCCATAAGCACCACTAAAAATATTTCGAGTGGATGTGCTTTTACAGTATTAGCAAAAATGGTTGGTTGTATAATCATTGCATCAATTAAATTTGTGCCAATGAGTATAATTACAATTTTTGTAATAGTGGTTGAGATTAATTCATATTGATTAAATTCAATACATCCGCTTATCCCAAATAGCATTGCAAATATTAAAGTGATAATAGGGCCAATATAAGGTATGATATTCATAATTCCCGCTAAACAACCTATTACCAAGGCATTTTGTATTCCAAATAACCACATTAAAGTTGTAACCGTTATACTGATAAATGCAACATCAATAAAAAGACCAATGAAATAATTACTTAACATTTTTCTTGAAGTTCTATAGATATCAATCATCTCACTTTCAAATGCTGACGGTGTAAGAAGTAATAATGATTTAATAACTAATTTTTCATCTTTTAAAAAAAAGAAAGTAATAAAGAGTACTGAAAATAGACCACCCAATATTATTCCGGTGTAGGATAGTGTATTGTTAAAAATGTAAGAGACGTTTTGAAAATTGACAAATTGACTTAATTGTGCACTGATACTTTGCATTATTTGTTTCTCACTTCCAAATTCAGATATTGTTTTTTTTAGGTTGGGGTAATAAATTGATATGTTATGTACAACATCATGTAAATTTGAGTTTGATAAAAAAGTAATTTGAGAAATTAATGGTGGTAAAAATGTGATTGATATAGTATATATAATCATAAAGAATAAGCCTATTGTTAGTATTGCCGCTATTCCATTATTTATTTTGAGTTTACCTAT
>JAYVIS010000294.1:0-16680 GCA_043769975.1 Bacteroidota bacterium | reverse complement strand
GCAGGTATGGTAGCAAACATTGCCTTGATAGCTAACATGTTCTTTATCATGGGTGGACTAACCTCCATGACCGCCGTGCTCACGCTCCCTGGTATTGCCGGGATTGTCCTCACCATTGGTTTGGCTGTGGATGCAAACATATTAATTTTTGAACGTATTCGTGAAGAATTAGCTTTAGGAAAAAATTCATCGTTAGCAATTAAAGAAGGATTTAAACATGCGATGAGTTCTATTATTGACTCTAATGCAACATTAGCAATTTTAGCGATCATATTATATGTATTTGGTTCAGGACCAATTCAAGGTTTCGCAACTACATTATTAATTGGTATTGGAGCTTCATTATTCTCAGCAATTTTAATTACTCGTGTAATTTTTGAATGGATGTTAGAGCGCAAAATGGAAATTCCTTTTGATAATAATGTTACTCGTAACTCATTTAAAAATGTTGCCTTTAACTTTGTTGGAAGAAGAAAAGTTTATTACATGATTTCTGCAGCAATCATTATTTTAGGAGCAGTATTTTATGTTAAAAACGGTGGCTTTAAATTAGGTGTTGATTTTAAAGGTGGAAGAACATACCAAGTACGTTTTGATAAAGAAATGGAAACTGAAAATGTTAAAAAAGCATTATCAGCTGTATTTAAAGATGCTTCTTTAGAAGTTAAAACGGTTGGTAACGCAAATCAATTAAAAATAACAACATCATATCGTGTTACTGACAATTCTCCAACGGTTGATACAGAAGTTGAAAACACTTTACTTGATGGTTTAAAAGCCTTTAATGTAAATAAAGAAAGTATTGTAAGTCAGCAAAAAGTTGGACCTACGATTGCAACCGATATTTTATACGGAGCTTATGGAGCAATTTTATTCTCTTGTTTATTAATGTTTATATACATTTTAGTACGATTCAAAAAATGGCAATATGGTTTAGGTGCAGTAGTTGCCTTATTTCATGATGTATTAGTTGTATTATCATTCTACACCATATTAGATGGTGTTGTTCCTTTCTCTTTAGAAATTGGACAAGATTTTATCGCGGCTATCTTAACTGTAATGGGATATACGATGACAGAAACAGTTGTTGTGTTTGACCGTATCCGTGAGCGTTTAGCTGAAAGCGGAAAAGCTGATATGCAAGGTGAAGAACGTAATACATTAATTAATTATGCTTTAAATAGTACATTAAGTCGTACCATATTAACATCATTAACTGTATTCTTTGTATTATTAGTAATCTTCATCTTTGGTGGAGAAAGCATCAGAGGATTTATATTTGCCTTATTAATTGGTCGTATTATTGGTACTTATTCTTCATTATGTATTTCAACTCCAATTGTTGTTGATTTTGAAAAGAAGAGTTAATATCAAAATTGGAAACTAAAAAAAAGCCATCAGTAATTTAACTGATGGCTTTTTTATTATTGTTAAACTTTACTTTACATCTATTTGCTAGTCAAAATAAAATATTAATTTTATTGAATTGACATCACAACAACCTAATATTAAGGAAATTTACAACGAGCATCATAAACTCGTTTACAATTTAGCATTAGTGTATTTACAAAATAGTGAGGATGCAGAAGAGGTTACTCAAGATGTGTTTGTTAGTGTTTACCAATCCATTCATCAATTTAATCATACATCCACTTTAAAAACGTGGGTGTATAAAATTACAATTAATAAATGTTTAGATTTTTTAAAGGCAAAAAAAACTAAAAAACGCTGGGCATTTGTCTCGAGTATATTTAATAATGACGGTGGCTTAAAACACGACACCAATGATTTTGTTCACCCTGGAATTCTTTTAGAAAATAAAGAACATTCCATCTATTTATTTAAGGCTATTGAAACCTTGCCTGAAACTCAAAAAACAGCTTTTTTATTGGCTAATGTTGAAGGTTTAGGGAATAAAGAGATCTCTGTTGTCATGGAAAAAAGCATAGGATCAGTTGAATCACTCTTGCAAAGGGCAAAAGAGAACCTAAGAACAGAATTAAAAGAATATTACAAAGAATACCAAAGGAAATAATAAAAAAAATCGTCTAACTAAACATGGAAGCTGAAAACTGGATAAAAAGTGTTGAAAACAGCACTCATCACATGCAAAAAGCAGAACCTAATGCATTTTTGCTAACTCGTATTGAACAAAAAATAGAAAACCTCTATTCTAACAATTTTAAAAAGCCAATGAGTTGGGTATTAAGTTTATCAGTTGTTTTAATAATTTTAGCAAATGTTTTTATTTTAGTAAAGAGTTTTAAATCAGTAAAAAATGAAAATAACATTGCACAATCATTTAATTTAATTCCAAATAATTCGATATACAAATGAGCAAAATAAAACTTTTAAGCATTATTGCTATTAGTTTATTAGTAACTAATTTGGCATTAATAGGATTTGTGTTTTTTGGTAAATCAAAACACCAACCGATAGAAAAGAAATATATTGTAATTGAAAAATTAAATTTCGACGATAAACAAATAATTGAGTTTGAAAAATTAATTGATTGGCATCAGAAAGAAATAAGGGCTACTGATAGTGAAATTAGAACATTGAAAAATAAACTCTATAGCACTTTAATTACTGACACTATAATAGGTCACAGAGATTCATTAATTAATGAAATTGGAAAAAAACAAATGAAAATTGAAACGATTCATTTGAATCATTTTTCACAGGTAAAAAAACTTTGCAGACCAGAACAACAAGCAGCATTTAAAGAATTTACGACTGAGTTGGCTAAATTTCTTTCGCCTCCTCCTCCACCACGTAGAGAAAAAAAATAAATGAGACCTATTTTATTCCTTTCATTTTTAATCATCCTATTTGGTCAACATTTTGCTCAAAAAAAACAAGATTTTAAACTTTTATTTAATGCCAAATTTGGAACCTCTGATTTGAAATTAAACGAAACTTATTATAAAATCAATAAAACAGATAGCATTCAAATAGACGTATTAAAATTTTATATTTCAGGTATTGAATTTTTAAATAATGATAAAGTTGTTTGGAAAGAAAAAAACAGTTTTCATTTAGTTGATTTTGAAACTATAACACCTCAAACTATTTTATTAAATATTCCAGCAGATTTACATGTTACTAACATAAATTTCAATCTCGGCATTGATAGTGTTACAAGCACATCAGGCGCATTAGCTGAAGATTTAGATCCAACTAAAGGAATGTATTGGGCTTGGCAAAGTGGTTACATTAATTTTAAAATGGAAGGAACTAGTCCAAGTTGTAATACAAGAAAACATCAATTTCAATTTCATTTTGGCGGTTACAAAAAACCCTACTATGCCATGCAAACAATTACTTTACCGGTAACTAATTTTAATAAAAATACGCTCACTATAAATTTTAATGTTGTCCCATTTTTTGAAACCATTAACTTAAGTCAAACTAATTCAATTATGATTCCTGGTAAGGAAGCCATGGAATTATCAAAACTAATAGCCAGTTTATTTTATAGTAATGAGAACTAAAAAAATAAATAGTATTTTTAGTATAGTTGTCATAAGCATTGGCTTGCTTGCTTTTATTTCTCAAAAAAATACACCACTCGTTTTTAAAGTTCCAAAAGATTGGCCAAAACCAAATTATGATTTTTCTAAAAACCCTTTAACTGAGGAAGGATTTCAACTTGGAAGAAATTTATTTTATGATCCATTACTTTCTAGAGACAATACAATTTCATGTGCCAGTTGTCATTTACAAGCTACAGGTTTTACTCACGTTGACCATGATTTGAGCCATGGCATTGACGGAAAAATTGGTCAACGCAACTCATTAGCTATTGTTAACATTGCTTGGCAAAAAACTTTTATGTGGGATGGTGGTGTCAATCATTTAGACGTTCAACCTCTTGCACCAATTACTAGTAAAGTAGAGATGAATGAAAATTTAGAAAATATCATTAAAAAATTAAATGCCTCATCATTTTATAAATCATTATTTAAAAAAGCATTTAAGGATACACTTATCACTGGGCAAAAAACATTATTAGCCTTATCACAATTTGTAGTTCAATTAAATTCTTCAAATTCTAAATATGATAAATTTGTTCGCAAAGAACCAGGCGGTGAGTTTACCGAACAAGAACAAAGAGGCTTAACTATTTTCAGAAACCATTGTGCGAACTGCCATAAAGAACCACTATTTACAAGTGAAACATTTGAAAACAATGGTTTGCCAATTGACTCAACATTGAATGATTTTGGCAGAATGAAAATTACTCAAAACCCAAACGATTCATTAAAATTTAGAGTTCCAAGTTTACGCAATATTCAATTTACATTTCCTTATATGCATGATGGCAGATTTAAAAAACTTTCGGAAGTTGTTAATCATTATGTCAATGGTGTAAAAAACAGTAAAACACTATCTGATAAACTAAAGGGGAAACCGATCAAATTATCTCATGAACAAAAAATAGACTTAGTTGTTTTCCTATTAACATTAACAGATAATGAATTTTTATTTAACAAACGCTTTGGTTATCCTTTAGAAAATAAAAAATAAATTAAAACGAAGGAATTAAAAATAAAACTCGTCTAACATATTAAACAGATAAAAATAAATAATTATGAAAAAAAGAATTACATGTTTAATAGGAGCAAGCGTAATCGCTTCAGCTTCATTGGCTCAAGTTAGCCCTGCAATTTCATCTTGGTTGCAAAACACAACAGGAACAACTGGCCGTCATTATGTTAGTGGTAATTCAACACCTATAGCAGATACTTATCTAGCTAATGTTCAATCAGTAAAATATTCAGCGAGTTTTGTATATGTAAATTGTACTGGAGTACCTTCCTATGTGATTGGCCCATATTTAGATGGTAATCCTAATCAAGGAACTGATAATGCGAACCTTTATAAAATTCCATTAGTACCAGTTGCAAATACAGGCTCTTTGTCGCCAACAACATTAGGTACTATTGGCGTATTTATTAACGGTGTTTCATTGTTTGATTATAGAGATGGGGTTTCTTGGAAAAATTCTACAAGTTCTTTATGCGGTGGACCAATCATGCCTGCTTGCGTAGGAGATGGTATTTGGAATAGAGATGCCATTGTTGGCGAACGTTTAGGATTCGATTGTTCAAAAGGTCATCCTGCTGGGACAAATTACCATCACCATCAAAATCCAAGTGCCTTTAATTTAGACCTAACTGTTATTTCAACTATTTGTAATTTATATGCTTCAGATGCATTGTATGTAATCAATTCATCTGTTCACTCTCCATTGATTGGATATGCATATGATGGTTTTCCAATTTATGGTGCATATGGTTATAAAAATACGGATGGAACTGGTGGTATTGTTCGTATGAAATCTAGTTTTAGTTTAAGAAGTATGACAACACGAACTACTTTATATACGAGTACAGTAACTGTTACTTCTGGCCCTCCTGTAAATGCAACATACCCATTAGGATATTTCAAAGAAGATTACCAATATGTTCCTACTACAACATTAACTCCAGATTATTTGGATGTTCATAACGGAAGATTTTGTGTTACGCCAGAATATCCGTTAGGTACGTATTGCTATTTTGCAACGGTTGATGCTAACCATAATTCCGCATATCCATACGTAGTTGGTCCAACTTTTTATGGTGTAAAAAATGTAACTAAACCAACCTCTATTTCTGAAGCCACTACAACCTATACAACAGCTTCAACAACTGGTATTCAAAATTCTAGTTTAGAAATGGCAATCAATATTTATCCGAATCCAAGTGCTGATTTAATAATGATTCAATCAAAAGAATTACTCAAAAATGATTTACAAGTTGAATTGAGTAATGTAACTGGACAGATTGTAGCAAAAAAAGAGTTTTATCAAGGAAGTACAATATGCTATTTTGAAACAACGGGACTTTACAACGGGACTTATTTTTTAACAGTAATTGATAATGGAACTAAAAAAACATTTAAGGTCGTTATTAATCGTTAAATCGTATTGTATTTTAGTTAAAAGCATCAAGTATTAAACACTTGATGCTTTTTTTTGTTACATTTATAATAATTAAAATAAAATGTTTACTCATATTAAACCTTTTATAGAATATTAAGTCGAATAACAGAAATCTCTAATTTAAAATAGTATGAAAAATTTAACAAGAATAGTTGCACTGACCTTGGGATTAATGGTATCGTTAACATCAATTGGTTTTGCGCAAAAAGGAAATCATGGCGGAAAAGGTAATGGAAATCATGGTGAAAAAGGTAATGGAAATAAAAATCATAAAAAAAATGAACAAGCGAAAATAAACCACCACAATCAAAAAATTGCAAAGAGAAGTGTTTACAGGCCAAAAACAATTGTGGTTTATCATCCAAACTGGGCACCTAAAAGAAACTATAACCGCAGATGGGTTTATTTCCCTGGTCATAATTTTTATTGGGATAATTGGAGGCAAGTTTATGTTTACCGAAATGGAAATGTTTGGATTTCAAAGCCTACACCACCTTCATTTATTATTAATATCAATCTTAGTACTGAAAAGCATTATGAATTAAAAGAAGATGATGATGATACTGACGACATATACAATAACCATTAATGTGTCATTAACGTTTACATATCAAATTAGTTTATATTAAAAACACAATCATAAAAAAAGGATATTGAACCAAATTCAATATCCTTTTTTTTTACTTAAACTATCTAAAAACTAATCGTTTGTTTCCAAAGAGTTTTCTTTTCCTTTAGCTTTCATTACTGTGCAAGTTTATCAATTAATTCTTTAAAAAAAGACAATTTTAATCTAAGATTAAACAACCTATTTTTTAACAATATAAAATCAGACAGCGTAGTTTCGTTCACCAAAAATTTTACTTCCAACTCTTATTAATGTTGAACCTTCATTAATGGCTATTTCAAAATCTGAACTCATTCCAATACTCAAAATTGGAAAATTTGGATATTGATTTTTAAAAACATGAGCGCTTCTAAATTCATTTGTAATTTGTTCAACATCATTTGTATTTGATGCCATTGCCATGAATCCTTTTATGGAAATATTTTTAAATTCAGAAAATTCTTTTGAATTCAACAACTCTGTTGCCTCTTCAAAATTTAATCCAAATTTTGTTTCTTCTTTTGCAATGTATAATTGTAGTAAACAATTTATGATTCTATTATTTTTAATTGCTTCTTTATTTATTTCACTTAATAATTTCAGGCTATCAACCCCATGAATTAAATAAACAAAGGGAGCAATAAATTTCACTTTATTACTTTGCAAATGTCCAATAAAATGCCAATTGATATCTTTAGGAAGTTCATTCTGCTTATCCACTAACTCTTGCACATAGTTTTCACCAAAATCACGTTGCCCGGCATTATAGGCTTCAATTAACATTTCATTTGGTTTTGTTTTAGAAACAGCAACTAAGGTTATGTTACTTGGGATTTGAGATTTAATCTCTTTAATATTTTCAGAAATAGACATTTTAATTATTTATTTTAAAAATCAATTAAAAAATTATTATTCCTCTAAACTATAAATCACTAAACCACTTCTCATTTTTGGTTCAACCCAAGTCGATTTTGGAGGCATGATATTATTAGTATCAGCAATCCATTTTAAATGTTTCATTGTTACTGGATATAATCCAAATGCAATTGCAGCCTTCCCTTCATTTACTTGTTTTTTTAGGGCTTCACTTCCGCGCACACCAGGCACAAATCCTATTCGTTTATCTGTTTTTAAATCATGAATATTGAATATTGGTGATAAAATGTATTTTGTTAAAATGGCAGGGTCAAGACTTTCGATTGGATCTTTAGCATTAAAAATTTTATCTTTTACTTTTAAAGAATACCATTTGTTTTCTACATACATCGAGAATTCTTGTGGTTGTTTTGGTTTATATTGAGCCTCATGAATTTCTGTAACCGTAAAATTTGTTTTAAGGTTATACAACAATTCATTTAAAGATAATCCATTCATATCTTTAACCACTCTGTTATATTCATAAATTTTTAAATGACTTTCAGGAAAAAAGACACCCAAATAATAATTAAAAGCTTCCTGACCTGTATATGATTTCCGAGTACTTCGTCGTAATTTTCCTAATAAAGTTGCAGAAGCAGACCGATGGTGGCCATCAGCGATATAAATATTTGGAATGGAGTTAAAACGCTCAGCAATTTTCTCAACTGTCTTTTTATTTTCAATTATCCAAACGGTATGGCGGACTTTATCAGTTGTGGTAAAATCATAATCCGAACGTGTTTTAGAAACTTCTTCGGATATGTTATCAATTTCAATATCATTGGGATAAGAAAACAATACAGGCTCTGCGTTAAATTCACAAACTTCCAAATAATCTTTTAGTTTTTCTTCGCGTTGTGTTAACGTTTGTTCATGTATTTTTATGACCCCATTAATATAATCATCAATACTAGTACATGCTATTATTCCCAAATACTCATTATCATCTTTTATTTGACGATACAGATAATAACAAGGCTTTTCATCTTTAAACAAGATTTTTTCACGCACAAATTTCTTAAAATGATTTTTCACTTTTTGTAACCGCTCAGATGAGCCAGGCTTAGTTTTTATGCCATCCTCAAAATCAGGATTAATTACATGAAGAAATGAAAATGGATTACCCATTAATTTTTCTCTTAATTCAACAGTGTTATAACCATCAACAGAACGAGAAGCTACTAAATGTACTTTATCATTTTGAGGTCGAATAGCTTTAAATGGTATTACTTTTGCCATAATTATACAAAAAAGAAGTTTTTTAAATATAAATAAATTTTGTCAAAAAATCATTTAAAAACCTTAAAACTGCTCTAAAATTTGAAATCACTATTAGTACGAATTTGATGAAAATTTAAAAACCAGCTTTTTTTGTTGGTTCAACTGCTTTTAACGTCAAACCTTGCAAGGCAGAAGCACTATTAGGAGAAAGGTATAACACTTTAGTAAATAAAACTCTAGCCTCAGTTGTATTTCCTAACTGATAATTTGTCCAAGCCAACATTAATAATCCGTCACTATCACAAGGATATAATTTCACTATTTTATCAAAATGCGAAAGAGCCAATTGATAATCTTTATTTCCATAATTTAAAACTCCCATTTTATAATGAGCCATGGTATTTTGCGAATCCATATTAATAATGGTTTCATATTGAGCTTTTAATTCATTTTTATTTCCTAACAAATCTAAGGGATAGGTAATCCCAAACTTTGGTTCAATTGCTTTTGAATTTAATTCTAACGCAATTTTATAATAACTAACAGATTCTGTTTGCAAACCAGCAAGGTAACACAACCAACCCAATCTTAAATTTATAAAGTAAGACGACTTATCATAAACTTGTTTAATTGAATTTACAGCACCGTTATAATCTTGTTTTTCTAATAATTCATAACTTTGATAAAAGGCATTTGAAACCAATTCACTGTTTGGATTTAAACGTTTGATATATGACAATCCTTCATTTGCAGAGGCATCTTTTGGAGAGTATAATAAAACTATATTAAAATATTTTTCAGCTTCTACATTTTTTCCCAATTTTAAATTTGTCCAAGCCAATAACAAATTATTATCATAATCAAATGGATATAGAGAAACTACTTTTTCAAAGTATGGTAATGCATTATTATAATCTTTAGCATAATAATAAACAGAACCCAAATTTCCATTTATCGTTTTATTATTTGGATCTATTTCCAGTATTTTTTTATCCTGTTCAATTAAACCTTTAAAATCCTCCAAAAGGTAAGCAGGAAATCCAAAACCATAGCGTGGTTCAATGGCATTTGGCATAATGCTTATTGCTTTTGAATAATAATTCAGTGATTTCTTTTTAAAACCAGCTTTGTAATTTAGCCAGCCAAGTCTCATATTAACTTCATAAGTTGTACTATCTTTCAAGGCCAACATGGTTTCAATTGCTGAAGTATATTCCAATTTTTTTTCTTGTTCAATACTTTCCGAAAAAGCTAAAACTGTTTTATTATTTTGAGAAAATACAGAAGAACCAGAAAGCAGTCCAACAAATAATAAATTTACAACATATAATTTTTTCATCTTTTTCCTTAATTTTTTTGTAGCTAAATTTACTAAAATATTTCATTTCAGGCAAAAGATGTTGATTTTACTACATTTCGCGAGCACTATTTTAATAACATTGCCTAAAAATTAACATAAATCATGGATTCAAATAAAAATAACAAAAAATAAAAGCAAGGTAAGAATTCTTACCCCACTTTTATTTTTTCAAATCATAAATCAAACTGGATTTATTATTTTATAACATCGCCCATTTTTATACGAGCACATTTATAAATAACCATTTCGTAAATTATTGAAACTACTGGATTTGACAGTTTATGCTATAATTTCCGAAAAAATCAGATCCCGAATCTGCATTTGCATTACATCTGTCTTCCGCTCTTTTTCTAGTATCCTTATAGGTATATTTCGAATAATCATGTGTTGTAGTTCCGCTTCCGCTAGTATAAGTTTTTGAACATTGGCAAACGTAATCTTTTTTACATGAAACCATTGAAGTACCTAATGCCAATAAAACACCGGCTAATAAAATTGTTTTTTTCATTTTCGTTTTTTTAATTTGTTTATTATAATTATCCAACAAAGGTTGCTCATAATGCCTTTTAAATTATTACACAAATAATAGAAATAGTTACAGCATTCACACATAAAAATATTGAGTAATTATTAATCGATTTTTAATTAGAAAACATTCAGAAGATTTTTAACTAGAAAACATTCAGAAGATTATTATTAAAAACTAGATTAAATAAAGAAGGCTTGATATAATCAAGCCTTCTTTACCATGCAATTAAATGTTCTTATTTAGATAAGCTTTCGTCAATTTCAAAATCTAATGATTGTTCTTTTATTTTAACGGCATCCGTTTCAGTAAATGTGCCACGCCACAAAATATTCATTGATATTTTTTGCATGTCAGTTGCTCTTCCGCCTTCTAAACGATTCCATTTTAACGTAATTTTTTCTGATTTACCTTTCATAACCATAGTTGGCTGGGAACTTGATTTTTCATTTGCTAAAACAGTTCCATCAGGTAATTGAATGGCAGCTTTTCCAGGATCAATAACACCAATTTTATCACCAGTATACATGCATTCAAACTTTACAACAGTTTTATCAGATTCCTTAACAAGGCTAGTCATTGTACATTTAAAACCACCTGTAGTAAAATCGTTTTGAGAAGGAGGTAATGTATAATTTGGTGTTTCAACAATTTTTCCATTTGTAGAAACTTTATAAATACCAGATAAAACATATGTATATGGAGTAACAAAATTTGCTCCTAATAAATTGATAACTCTAAAATCTGACTCAATTGGATTTATAATTAACCATTTCTCCTTTGGATTTACAGCTTTTCCATTAATAGCAATACTACTCTCTTCAGGCTTATAAATAATAATGTCATTTGTTTTATTAACTATTTTCAATTTGAATTTAGTCATCTCTTTATTAGACATGCCATTATTAGTAGATACTGTTATATCATCATAATCGTTTGCAATATCTTTATAGGCAATTTCCTTGTATTTTTTAACCTTTTCAGTTTTTTGAGCACTTGCATTTGTAAACAAAAAGCCTACTGCGGAAATAATTAAAATGATTTTTTTCATAAAACTATGAGTTTTCGTTAAGTTAAATTGACTTTAAAAATTAATTAAATATAATAAATAAACTAAATTAAGTTGGGAAAAGACGTTTATAAAAACCTGTTTTTCTGACTTAAATGCTAATAAAATCAATGAAAATGAAATTATTTTGAAATAAATTTGGAAGTAATGATAAAAATGAATTAAATTTGCTTCCGAATTACTACTCAAGTGTGTATTAATTTATTAAGAAGTGGCGAGAGAATAGGCTCATTAACCCACTGGCAACCAACTCAAAGTTTCGGTAAAACGAAATTGGAAAACAGGTGCCAACTCCTACTCTGATGAAAAGCAGAGAAAAATAAATTAAAAAAAACAAAATGAAACGCACAGTATCAAAAACAAAACAAAGCAAAAGTAACCTAATCGGAACTATAAAATCTATTACCCCATTTTTCATGATGGCGTGTATGTGTTGCTGCTGGTGCACCTGCTAAGCTAATTTTTTTCGTAACATTTTTTTCGATAAAATTAACCTTGGCGAACCAAGGTAGACTTATTATATTCTTATTTAAAGAATATCAGAATCAACTCATTTATTCAACCACATTAAAACAGAAATCATGAACTCAAATAAATCAATATATAGTCAAAAAATAAAATTAAATTATCAAAAATTTATTTTAATCCAAGCGTCATACGGCATTGCTCAACGTGGAGGTGTAAAATATCCAACTGCTCAAACTACTCATATTCCAAGGTTAGTAAGTGACATAAATATTTTAACTTCGCAAGAAAACAAACAATTAATTTTTTCGGAAACCATATTTAGCAATTAGTTTAAAATAAAATTATGAGTCAGATAGTATATACATATAAAAAGAGATTTCAATTAGAGGGCGGCTTATCACTTCCTCAGTTAGAAATCAGTTACAATACCTATGGTAGTTTAAATGCTGATCATAGCAATGTAATTTGGGTAGTACATGCACTAACAGCAAACAGTGATGTATTTGATTGGTGGGGAGGTTTATTTGGGGAAAATGATTTATTTAATCCAAAAGATTATTTTATTGTGTGTGCCAATAACCTCGGGTCTTGTTATGGTACAACGGGTCCATTAAGTATTAACCCTGCTACAAATGCGCCTTGGTTTAGTTATTTTCCTCAAGTTACAATCAGAGATATGGCCAATACGCTTAATGTTTTGAAAGAACATTTAGGTATTAAAAAAATTCATACACTTATTGGTGGATCGCAAGGTGGACAAATAGCACAAGAATGGGTATTACAAAACCCAAAAGTTTCTAAAAACTTAATATTGATTGCAACAAACGCTCAACATTCTCCATGGGGAATTGCATTTAATGAATCGCAACGCCTAGCAATTAAAGCGGATAGAACGTATTATTCAAACTCAGAAAATGGGGGTGAAAAAGGTTTACAAGCAGCCAGAAGTATTGCTCTATTAAGTTATAGAAATTACCATACCTACAATAGCACTCAAAAAAATGCTGATCATAATACCATTACTAATCATGCAGCATCTTCTTACCAGCGCTATCAAGGTGAAAAATTAGTGAAACGTTTTAATGCTTATTCTTATGTGAGATTATCGGAAGCAATGGATTCGCATCATGTGTCTCGCAATAGATGTTTTAGTTTAGAAACAGCATTACTAGATATTAAAATACCAACATTAGTAATTGGTGTAACATCGGATTTGTTATTTCCAATTCAAGAACAACAATTGTTAGCAAAATATATTAAGGGTTCTATTTACAAAGAAATTGATTCACTCTTTGGACATGATGGATTTTTAATAGAAACTGCACAATTAACAGAACACATTAAACAATTTTATACGGAAGGGATTGAAATGACTGAAAAGACAAAAGAGATTGAAGGGATACGTTAGACAAAAAATATATAAAATAATAATATTAATCAACGCAATCTGCGTTAAATAAAAAATAAAAACACCATGAGCAAAACATTAAAAATAGGATTATTTGGTTTCGGTTGCGTAGGACAAGGACTTTACCATGTTTTAAATAATAGTACAGGTTTTAAAGCCGATATCGTTAAAATTGGATTAAAAGATAAAACAAAAAAAAGAACAGTTGCCAACGAATTAATTACGTTTGACAAATGGGAAATTTTAAACAATCCAGAAATTGATGTCATAGTTGAATTGATTGATGATGCCGACGAAGCATTTTTAATTGTAAGTGAAGCCTTAAAAAAAGGAAAGCACGTGGTAACAGCAAATAAAAAATTATTAGCTGTTCATTTAGATGAGTTATACCGTTTACAAAAAGAAAATAATGTGTCCTTATTATATGAAGCATCAGCTTGCGGTAGTATTCCTATTATTAGAAGTTTAGAAGAATATTTTGATAATGAAGAATTAGAAAAAGTATCAGGTATTTTTAATGGTACAACTAATTATATTTTAACAAAAACGATTAGCGAAAAACTATCTTATGCAGATGCGTTAAAACAAGCACAAGATTTAGGTTTTGCAGAATCTGATCCAACTAATGATGTAGAAGGATTTGATGCGAAATTTAAAGCAATCATCATTGCTTTGCACGCATTTGGATTAATTATTAAACCAGAAGAAGTTTTAAATATAGGAATTACAACTTTACATGATAATGACATCAAGTACGCTTCTGAAAAAGGTTATAAAATTAAATTAACTCCAATCATACAACGTGTTGGAGAAAATAATGTAACTGTGTTTGTTGCGCCACGTTTTATAAAAGAAAATAATCATTTATATAATGTTGATAATGAATTTAATGGCGTAATTGTAGAAGGTAAGTTTTCTGGCGAACAATTTTTACAAGGAAGAGGCGCAGGAAGTTATCCAACTGGAGCAGCTGTTTTATCAGACATTTCGGCCTTATCACATGGATATAAATATGAGTTCAAAAAATATGCGCAAAAACATGCACCCATATTTACAAATGATGTTTTAATACATGTCTATTTAAGATACAACTCTTCATCTGATTTAAAACAAATTGAGTTTAGCGAAATTAATGAAGAATATACAAGTAGCGATTACCATTATGTGGTTGGAAAAATTAATCTTAAAAATTTAATTAAGAATAGAGACTATATTTTAAAAAATAATATTTTCGTTTCATTAGTTGAAGAAAAGGTATCATTAAATACTAAAAAATTATCTACTGTTTCTGAAAATGAATTAGTAACTAATTAATCTAAAAAAATAGTAATTTTTAGGAACCTATTTTTATTTAACTATTTATGATACTTTTGATATGTTAATAGTATAATTAAATAATGAACGTTTCTGTCTTCCCTTCTCAAATAAATGGCTCAATTCAAGCGCCTGCATCAAAGAGTTGTATGCAAAGAGCTTGTGCCGCAGCATTAGTTAGAGAAGGGAAAACAATTATATCTAATTACGGAATCAGCAATGATGATAATGCCGCATTAGATATTATTAAAAAATTAGGAGCAACTTTTGAAATTAGGAATGGAGAATTAATAATCACATCAAAAGGTGTTTTTCCAAAAGAGTCAGAAATTCATTGTGGGGAATCTGGATTAAGTGTAAGAATGTTTACATCTATTGCAGCCTTATCAAATATACCATTGAGTATTACAGGAACTGGTAGTTTGTTAGAAAGGCCCATGAATTTTTTTGATGACGTATTTCCACAATTGAAGGTGAATATAAAAAGCAATCAAGGAAAACTACCATTTAAAATTCAAGGGCCAATTGTTCCGCAAAATATAATCGTTGATGGATCTTTAAGTTCTCAGTTTTTAACAGGACTGTTATTTGCCTATTCTGCCAGTAATGCAAAAGATGTTTCAATTACTGTTACTAAATTAAAGAGTAAGCCTTATGTAGATTTAACCCTAGATATTTTAAATAAATTTGGAATGAAAGTTCCAGAAAATAGAAATTATGAATCATTTTATTTTAATTCAAATTCTACAAACATCCAAACAGAAAATATTGAATATACGGTTGAGGGAGATTGGAGCGGTGGAGCATTCTTATTAGTTGCTGGTGCAATCGCTGGTCCAATTCAAGTAAAAGGATTGGATGTTTTATCTACTCAAGCCGATAAAGAAATTTTACAGGCATTAATAGCTAGTGATTGTGAATTAAAAATTAAAACAAATGAAATTTTTATTGGTCCTGGAAATCTAAAGTCTTTTTGTTTTGACGCAACAGAATGTCCTGATCTTTTTCCCCCACTAGTTGCATTAGCTGCATACTGTAAAGGGAAATCAGTTATTAAAGGAATTTCGCGATTGACTCATAAAGAAAGTAACAGAGCAATTACCTTAAAAGAAGAGTTTGAAAAATTAGGTGTTACTATTGAATTGAATAACGATGACATGATTATCCACGGAGGTGGAAAAATAAATGGTGCCATGGTTCATTCACATCACGATCATCGCATTGCTATGGCTTGTGCTGTTGCAGCTTTAAAGGCACAAAATAAAGTTGAGATTACAGAGGCTGAAGCAATTAATAAATCATACCCAAACTTTTTTGAACATCTAGAATTACTAGGAGCAAAAATTAATAAATAAAAGTATGTTTTATATCCTACTAAATTAGTAGTATATTTACAGAAACTTATTTAAAATATCTAATTTATGCTGCAAAAAAAGACCAAATATGCGATTAAAGCGCTACTTACTTTAGCTAAAGTTTATAAAGATAAAAAGCCTGTTAAGATATCTGAAATCTCTGAAATTGACCATATACCACGGAAGTTTTTAGAGGCCATAATGCTTGATTTAAGACATCAAGGATTTGTAGGAAGTAAAATGGGAGCTACTGGTGGCTATTATTTAATTAAACATCCTGAAGAAATAATGCTTAGTGATGTTATTCGCGCCACTGGTGGACCAATTGCATTACTTCCCTGTGTGAGTCTTAATTAAATAATAGCCACCAGTAGCTCCCATTTTACTTCCTACAAATCCTTGATGTCTTAAATCAAGCATTATGGCCTCTAAAAACTTCCGTGGT
>JAYVIS010000293.1:0-7788 GCA_043769975.1 Bacteroidota bacterium | reverse complement strand
GCAATTGCCACAGCGGCATTAATAGAATTGCTTCCCCAACAACATTAACTGGCGGACATGAAGTGAAAAACTTAATACATTGGCCACCAAATAAATACCTAAATGTTTATATTGTTTCGAACGCTGCAGGGCTAGCAGGGCATTGTGTGTGGCCTAGCGATGCGGATACAATTCCTTTATGGGACGGAATTGTGATAGGTCATAATTATATGGGAACTATAGGCACTTCCAATTTAACTCAATCTGTTGCCTTTGCTCACGAATGTGGTCATTATTTTAACTTACATCATATTTGGGGCGGAAACAATGTTCCTGGCTTTTATTATTACCCATGTGCTGTGCTAACAAAAGATTGTATGATTGATGATTTAGTTGCTGACACACCTCCTACAATCGGCTGGCAAAGCTGTAATTTGGCAGGCGCTTCATGTGGAAATGTAGTTGATAATGTTCAAAACGCAATGGATTATAGTTATTGCAACATTATGTTTACGCAAGGCCAAAAAACTAGAATGCATGCCTGTTTAAATTCAACTGTTGCTGCGCGTAGTAATTTATGGTCGACTCCAAATTTAATTGCCACTGGTGTATACACAAATCAGCCACTTTGCAAAGCTGATTTTACAAGTGATAAAAAAGTTATTTGTCCAAGTAACCAAGTTATATTCACAAATACCTCTTATAATGGAACTTTAACATCAGTCTCTTGGAAATTTCAAGGAGGCACACCCTCAACATCATCGGTTGCAAACCCAACAGTTACCTACTCTACTGCAGGAAGTTACAGCGTTGAATTAAAAGTGAAAAACGGAATTGATTCGGTTAGCCTAACCAAATTAAATTACATTAGCGTTCAAACCACAACTGGTACAGGATATCCGTATTCTGAAGGATTTGAAACAGTTACTAATTTAAACGGAACAGAATGGTTAACCAATAATTTAGATTCTTCTAACACTTGGCAACTCACAAACTTGGCTTCTGCAAGTGGCAGCAAATGTATTATGATAAATAACTTCAGTTCAACCTTAAATGGGAAAGATGAATTATACAGCAGAGCCATAAATTTAACAGGAGCAACAAGTTTAAATATCAGTTTTAAATATGCCTTTGCCAGGAAAGACACAAGCAATAAAGACCAATTACAGTTACTATGCATGATGAATTGCAATGGTAGTACCATTACACGATTTAATGCAACAGGAGCTTTATTAGAAACAACTACACCTAAAACCGTTGCTTTTTATCCAACAAATTATAGCGAATGGAGATTAGCATCTAATACCATTCTAGCTCCATGGTTTACAAGTGGCTTCAGATTTAAATTTGTTTTTAATGGCAAGGGCGGTAATAATATTTTTATCGACGATATTAATATTAGCATTGATGCTGGGATACATACATTATCAGAAGATCTAAATGACCTAAAATTATTTCCAAACCCAGCAAACGACGAAACCACATTATCATTTAATTTAAATCGTACTAAAACTTACTCGGTTTTCATTTACAACTTATTAGGCGAAAAAATATCATCAACAAAAAACTCCATTTTTAATGAAGGAGAAAATTCGATATCAATACCGACCAACGAATTAAAAAACGGATTGTATTATATTTCTCTAACGGACGGTTTTACTACAATTAATAAACCTTTAGTCGTTTCAAAAAAATAATTATGCTCGACATTAACTTTAATCCATTTCCAATACTTGAAACAGACCGTTTAATTTTAAAACATTTTGAAAAATTAGATAGTGTGGAAATGCTTCAATTACGAAGCAATCCAGTTTTAATGAAATACATTTGTAGACCATTACAAACCTCTCTAAATGAAGCAGAAGAATTAATTAATAAAATTGATGAGTTGATTATAAACAATGCTGGCATTAACTGGGCTATTTATTTAAAATCAGAACAAAAAATAATTGGCAGTGTTTCTTTTCATAAAATTGATAAAGAAAATTACCGGGGTGAAATCGGTTATTTTATTTTACCAACCTATTGGCAACAAGGTATTATTTCAGAAGCAATATCAGCTGCGCTAAATTATGGCTTTAATACGCTGCAATTTCATAGTGTGGAAGCCTTAATTGACCCAGAAAATATTGCGTCAGAACGTGTTTTACAAAAATTCAATTTTATTAAGGAAGGTCATTTTAAAGAAAACTTTTATTTTAATTCAAAGTTTTTAGATACCGTTGCCTATTCCTTATTGAAATCAAACTATAATCTCTAAATATTAGAGTATTACTTTCAGAAAATAAATTAACTTTAACCAAAAATTAAATGATCATGGGAATTGAAGAAAAAATAAATGCAGATGTAAAAGCATCAATGTTAGCAAGAGATGCAAAAAGATTAGAAGCTGTTAGAGCAATGAAGGCGGTTATTTTATATTTAAAAACATCAGCTGAGGGGTTAACTGAAGATAGTGCAATGAAAGCGATTCAAAAAGAAGTTAAAAAACGTAAGGAAACTGCAGATATTTATAATCAACAAGGTAGAGCCGATTTAGCAGAAATTGAAACAGCACAAGCTTTAATTATGGAAGAATACCTTCCAAAACAAATGACGGAAGATGAAATAAAGGCTGGCTTAAAAGAAATTATGGTTCAAACAGGAGCAAGTGGAATTGCTGATTTAGGAAAAGTAATGGGTGCGGCAAATAAGGCATTTTCTGGGAAAGCAGATAATAAAATTGTTTCAGCTTTAGTTAAAGAATTGTTATCGTAATTGTAGTTAATGAAACAGTTTATTTTAAATAGTTTAAAATCAGTTTTTGATAATCAAAAGGGTCAACGATTTTTAGAAAAAGTTCATTTATTTGTTTTATATCTTCAAAACTATGGTTTATCAGGAGAATGTGATACGAGTGGTGAGGAAAATGCAATGAAATTAATTGCAGAAAAAATTAATAATAAACCTAATGTCGTAATTTTTGATGTAGGTGCAAATATCGGTAAATACACTAATTCGTTTGTTTCATTCTTAAAAACAAATTATAAAGTGTATTGTTTTGAACCATTAAACACAACATTTGAAATTTTAAAAAAGAACACAGAAACAAACAAACATGTTATTCCTTTTTGTTTAGGTCTTGGCGATAAAACTGAAGATACAGTTATTTATTCAAACGAAAAAACAAACACTCAATCTTCTTTAATACCAAGAGATATGAGTCATTGGGGAAATGAATATAACTTATCAACGCCTAATAAAATTAGCATAACTACTTTAGATGAATTCTGCAAAAACAATCAAATTGGATTTATTGATTTTTTGAAAGTTGACGTGGAAGGGTTTGAATGGCAGTTTTTTAAAGGGGGAAAACAAACTTTAGAAAATAAAAATATTGGAATCATTCAGTTCGAACTTGGTGTGTGCGCTGTAGATGGCAAATACTTTTTTAAAGATATTTACTATTTGCTTTCTAAAAATTATAAAATTTTCAGAATTACAAAAAATAATTTGTATGAAATAAAAGCCTATAAGGAACAATACGAAATATTTTTAACTACAAACTATATTGCTATTTTAAAGTAATGAGACAAAAAATTAAACAATTCTTAAAAGGTTCTGCTAATCAAATATTTGGCGATCTTAAAAAAAACATTCCTACTGTTCCCGAAAGATTACTTGACAAAGCTATTAAAACCTCAAGCAAATATGCTGATAGGCATATGAAAGATGCCATGATGTTTTTTAAACAAGATGATTTAAGAAATTATTGCATTACCTTATTAAAAGAAGAATTAATAAAAGATCGGTTTTATTTAGAATTTGGGGTATTTAAAGGCAAATCCATCAATTTATTTAGTGCTAAAATGCCAGATATCACCTTCAATGGATTTGATAGCTTTGAAGGATTGCAAGAAGATTGGAAAGGCTGGGCTTTACCAAAAGGGTCTTTTGATTTACAAGGTAATATGCCAAAAGTAAACAGCAACGTTACTTTACATAAAGGATGGTTTAATAAAACAGTTCCTGTTTTTTTGAGCGAAAACAAAGCAAACAAAATTAGATTTATCCATATTGATTGCGACACTTACGAATCAACCAAATATTTATTTGAAACCTTAGGTGACAAAATGGATGGCGATACATACATTTTATTTGATGAATATTTTGGCTACAGAGGCTGGGAAATAGGTGAATATAAAGCGTTTCAAGAGTTTGTGAAAGAAAAAAACTTAACCTATAAATATATAGGCTTTGCAACTTACAATACGTTAGTAAAACTTAATAAAACAGTTACTGTTTAATTCCATTCAAATAAACGCTTTCAATTAAATTACTTCCAAACGAATAAGGAATAAATCCATATGAACTGATTGGTTTTGTAATAAAGAAGTTTGCCTTTTTTCCAACAGTTATGCTACCTACTTCATGCGATAAATTCATTGCATAAGCAGAGTTTAGTGTGCTAGCATTGATAACTTCTTCAGGTGTTAATTTGTATTGCACACAACCTAAACTCATCATTAAATTCATATTGCCACTTGGCGAACTTCCAGGATTAAAATCACTTGCAAATGCAATAGCTAAGCCTGCATCAATCATTTTGCGAGCTGGTGGTAAGGGCAATCCTAAAAAGAATGCTGCTCCTGGTAAAACCGTAGGCATCGTGTTTGAATTTTTCAGAACCTCAATATCGTCATTACTACAAAACTCTAAATGATCTACACTTATTGCCCCACATTTCACACCAGCTTGTATGCCGCCACTGTTGCTTAATTGTTCGGCATGTACCTTTGGAATTAAACCATGTTTTTTTCCAGCTTCTAATATCGTTATGGTTTCATCGGCAGTAAAATAATTTTGCTCACAAAATACATCAATATAATCGGCTAATTTTTCTTCAGCAATTCTTGGCAACATGTCATTAATCATTAAATTAATATACCCTTGTTTATTATTCTTATATTCTAAAGGCAAAGCATGTGCACCAAGGAAAGTCGCTTTAACAGGAATTAAATTTAAATCTTTAATTCGTTTGATCACACGCAACATTTTTAATTCACTTTCAACACTTAATCCGTATCCACTTTTAATTTCAATACTTCCTGTTCCTTGGCTAATGACTTCATGCAAACGAACCATAGCTTGTTCAACTAATTCATCTTCACTCGCTTCATTTAATCGTTTTGCTGAATTTAAAATTCCACCACCACGCTCAAATATTTCTTCATAAGTTAAACCATTAATTCTATCAACAAACTCACCTTCTCTGTTGCCTGCATACACAATATGAGTATGACTATCGGCATAACAAGGCAATATTAATTTTCCATCACAATCTATAATTTCTAAATCCTTCCAATTTTCTATTCCTGGAAAATCATCCATCGAACCATAATCAGCTATAATTCCATTATCAATGGCTAACCAAGCATTTTCAATACATGGCAAGCTTTTCATTTCTGTTCCACTTACTTTTAAACAAGATGCGTCTCTAACTTGAACTAAAGATTTTATATTTTTTATAAGAAGTTTATTTTTTGTTGACATACTAATTTTAAATAACGTTCGTTAATAACTCATAACCAATTAAAACAAAATTATATGAAAAATCGAATCATAATAGTATTAATTGCAACTATAATTAACATGGGTTTGTTTGCTCAAAATAAAGGAGATAGTTTAAGAGTTATGAAAAATGAAATTGGTATAAATTTAATACCATTTGTTAATTATGGGAATCAAAACAATAATAACAAAGCCATTGCTAATGTTTTTTATAAAAGGCAACTAAAAAACAATTGGTATGGAAGAGCTTCAGTGATATTATTTAGCAATAGTATAAACAATTATGATAATCCACTCGATATTCATGCCTTACCAAACTCAAAGTTAAGTATTGAATATGCTCAAAATAATTCGAGGCCATTTTTACAATACAATCTTGGAATAGAAAAACGATTTGGTAGAGGTAAAATCAAACAATTTGCAGGTTTTGATTTAGGATACGCACACTATAAAAGTGAAAATAAATTATTGTATGGGATACGTGATTCTATCGAAAATAACTTCCCATACAGTTTAATAAACCGCACTGATAGCATAATTTACCATGTTAAAAAAACGAGTAATGCCATAATTTTAACACCTTTTTATGGATTACAATTTGACATCAATAAGCATTTCTTATTTTCGACTCAAGCAGGTATTGCCTTGAGTTTTGTAAATGAAAACAGTAAAACAATCGTTGATAACCAAATAAATAAAAATTATGTAGGAACATCCCTTTATTCAGATTTAAATATAACTGGTGTCTCTTGTAATTTTTCAGTTTGTTATCGCTTTTAAAAAATAAGTATATTTGTTTCTATGGCAGGAAGCACTTACGGAACCCTTTTTAAACTTACAACTTTTGGCGAAAGTCATGGTGAGGCTCTTGGTGGGATTATTGATGGTTGTCCAGCAGGTTTACAAATAGATTTAGAATTTATTACTTCAGAATTACAACGTCGTAAACCTGGTCAATCTCACATTACAACCCAACGCAAAGAAGAGGACTCTGTAAAATTTTTGTCTGGGATTTTTGAAGGTAAATCAACTGGTCATCCTATTGGGTTTATTATTGAAAATACGAATCAAAAATCAAACGATTACGAACATATAAAAGATGCGTTTCGCCCATCTCATGCTGATTTCACGTATCAACAAAAATATGGCATAAGAGATTACAGAGGCGGTGGCCGTTCCTCTGCACGCGAAACAGCTTGCCGAATTGTTGGAGGTGCTATTGCAAAATTAATATTGAGGCATCATAACGTGAGTATTAACGCTTATGTTAGTCAAGTTGGAGCCTTAAAGCTGACTAAATCTTACAAAGAATTAGATTTATCACTTATCGAAAAATCAATTGTACGTTGCCCTGATGAAGACATGGCAACTAAAATGATTACATTCATTGAAGACATTAGAAAACAAGGTGACACCATTGGGGGCATTGTAAGTTGCGTTATTACAGGAACTCCAGTTGGACTTGGTGAGCCCGTGTTTGATAAATTACATGCAGAATTAGGAAAAGCAATGCTTGGTATTAACGCTGTAAAAGGGTTTGAATATGGAGAAGGTTTTAATTCAACTAATTTTAAAGGATCTGAATTAAATGATTTGTTCCTTCACCAAGAAAATAATAAAACCGATTCTCTAACAAAAACTAACCACAGTGGTGGCATACAAGGTGGAATAAGCAATGGAGAAGATATTTATTTTAATGTTGCTTTTAAACCTGTGGCTACAATAATGCAAGATCAACAAACCATAGACGCATCAGGTAATGAAACCGTTATTAAAGGTAAAGGTCGTCATGATCCCTGTGTATTGCCTCGAGCTGTTCCAATTGTAGAAAGCATGGCTGCTTTAGTTTTAGTAGATGCTCTATTGAGGAATAAAACTTCCAAAATAATTTAAGTTCAAACAAAAAACATTTCTCCAATAACTAATAACTTTTTAAATATGTTCAGCAAAAAAAACAGACTCATTACCATTATTATTATTTCAATGATTTTGGGTATTATTTTAGGATATGGTATTAATAGGTCCTTAACAGATAATAGTCCAAAAATAGAGCAATCTTATATTAAACAATTATCCAAAGGAAATTTTGAAGTTGAGAAACAACTCGTTACCACTATCGCAAAAATAGAGAAGGATAATTTAAAACAAGCTAAGAAAAAAGTTGCCGCAAATTATTCGATTTTAAGTGATATTTTTTTACGTTTAATAAAAATGATTATTGCCCCTCTGGTTCTATCAGTTCTAGTAATGGGAGTTGCA
>JAYVIS010000292.1:0-7262 GCA_043769975.1 Bacteroidota bacterium | reverse complement strand
TAATTCATTTTCAGAAGTAAGGCTATGTAATTTGTAATTCAATTTACAGTTATTAATTATTAGTGTTTCTTTTTAATTTAAAGTGTGTAAGGAAATATTGAGTTTTAATTTCTAACAATTATTAAAAATTAATAACTCAACACTTAAAACTATTATAAACTCCAATAAGTTAACCCTATTATTTTATTACGATACATTCCTTTAATATCAACTAATACACCTTTAGTTGATAAAATTGATTTAAAGAATTTTTCGTCTAAAGTTTTATAATCTGCATGATTTACAGCAACAATAACGCCATCATAACCTTTAGCTAATTTATTTAAACCAAAACCATATTCATGTTTTAATTCATTACTATCAGCATGTGGATCAACAATTTCAACTTTAACTCCAAATGATTTTAGCTCCTTAACGATGTCAGCTACTTTACTATTTCTAATATCACTAACGTCTTCTTTAAAGGTAGCACCCATAATTAAAACTTTAGATTTTGAAATATTTTTACCTGCAGCAATTATTTTTTTCACACATGTTTTAGCAACATAAAATCCCATACTATCATTTACGTATCTGCCGCTATTAATTACTCGCGCATGGTAACCTAATGATTCTGCTTTATGAGTTAAATAATATGGATCAACTCCAATGCAATGCCCGCCAACTAAACCAGGGAAGAATTTCAAGAAATTCCACTTAGTACCAGCAGCTTCTAAAACATCATACGTATTAATGTTCATTTTATTGAAAATAATTGAAAGCTCATTCATCAATGCTATGTTTACATCACGTTGTGTATTTTCAATAATTTTTGCTGATTCAGCAACCTTAATACTTGAAGCACGATGTGTCCCTGGTTCTACAATAATTTCATAAGTTTTAGCAATATTTTCTAAACTTTCTGCATCACAACCTGAAACTATTTTTAAAATTTTTGTAATTGTATGTTCTTTATCACCTGGATTAATGCGCTCTGGAGAATAGCCCACTTTAAAATCTTTCACAAACTTTAATTTTGATTCTCTTTCTAAAACAGGAATACAATCTTCTTCCGTACAACCAGGATAAACAGTAGATTCATAAACGACATAATCGCCTTTCTTCAATACTTTTCCAACGGTTGTTGAGGCACCAAGTAATGGTTTTAAATCAGGCAAGTTATGCTCATCAATTGGCGTAGGAACAGCTACAATAAAAAATTTAGCCTTTTTTAAATCTTCTAATTTATGAGTAAAAGAAATATCGGAATTCTCAAAATCTTTTTTAGTTAATTCATTACTTGGATCAATTCCTTTGTTCATCATATCAACACGTTTAGCATTAATATCAAAACCAATTACTTTCACTTTCTTTGCAAATGCTAATGCTATCGGCAATCCAACATAACCTAATCCAATAACAGCTATCGTTGCTTTTTTCTCAATAATATCTTTATAAATTCCCATAATTTTATTTTATTTCAATTTGTATTTTTAATACAATTCCTTTTAGTGTAATTTATTTTTTTATTTTTAATACTTCCATTGGACGCAAAGCATAAATACGTTCAATTATATCTACTACTTTTAAACCTTCAAGTGCATTAGTTGTGATTTTATTATTTCCTTTAATGGTATCCACAACATTTTCAATAACATTATGATGGTTATTTGCAGAACCTTTATAAGCACCATAATCATTAGCGGGATTTGTTTGTTCTAATACCGGCATTGTATAATCTTTAATATTACAAACATCTACCTGATCCATATATTGCCCACCAACTTTAATACTTCCATTACTACCTACAATTGTTAAAGAGGATTCTAAATTTTTATCCCAAACAGCAGTAGAATAATTTATACTCCCCATTCCTCCATTTACAAAATCGAAACTTACAAATCCACTATCTTCAAAATCAGTAGAATTTTGGTGGTTGAAATCGGCAAATTTTGCTTGAATATTTATGATATCACCAAATAACCAATACATTATATCAATCCAATGACTAAATTGTGTAAACAAAGTTCCGCCGTCTAAATTCTGGGTTCCTTTCCATCCACCTGCTTTATAGTATCTATCATCTCTGTTCCAATAACAGTTTAATTGAACCATATAAATATCGCCAATTGTTTTATTGTTTACAATTTCCTTTAGCCATACACTTGGTGGAGAATAACGATTTTGCATTACACAAAAAACAGTTTTATGATGGTGTAATGCCGAGTAAATAACTTTTTCACAATCAGCCTTGGTTAAAGCCATTGGTTTTTCAACAACCACATGCTTATTTAACTCTAACGCTTTAAGCGAATGTTCAGAATGAAGGCCATTTGGCGTACAAACATTTATCACTTCAATTTCAGGATGAGCACTTAATAATTCATCAAATGAATTATAAAAATTTTCTTTCAAATTCTCTAATCCTAATTTTTCTTTTGGTAAAACATCACAAACAGCTACTAACTCACAATCAGGATTCCGACGAACCATTTCAGCATGGCGTTTTCCAATATGTCCTTGCCCTACTACTCCAAATTTTATTTTTGCCATATTAATCTACTAAGAAATTCTTGTTACTAAATTATTTTCTAATTTATAGGTTTGATTGCTTTCCGGACATATTGCAATTCCTTCCTTATCAAATTCTAAACGATGTCCAAATTCACTCATCCAACCAATTTGCTTTGACGGATTTCCAACCACTAAAGCAAATGCAGGAACTGTTTTAGTAACAACAGCGCCAGCACCAATAAAAGCATAATCACCAATATCATGACCACATACTATTGTTGCATTTGCTCCAATACTAGCTCCTTTACCTACATGAGTTTTAGCGTATTCAGACTTTCTGTTTATTGCACTACGAGGATTAATTACATTCGTAAAAACCATTGAAGGGCCTAAAAAAACATCATCATCACAAATTACACCAGTATATAACGACACGTTATTTTGAACTTTAACATTCTTCCCTAAAACAACATCTGGTGATATCACTACATTTTGACCAATATTACAATTATCGCCTAACTTACAATTTGCCATAATATGACTAAAATGCCATATTTTAGTGCCTTTTCCAATAATACAGCCTTCATCAATAAAAGCAGAATCATGTGCGAAATAATGTTTTTCCATAACTAATTTGAACTAACAAACTTAACAAAATCTGCCTAAATGAGCGCAATTTTTATGAGGTATTAATAAAAAACTTAATATTGTGCTTTATGAGCTTTCGATTAAATATAAAATATTACTTAGTACACAGTTTAGGGTTTACTAATAAAGAAGCAATTAGAGCCATTGAAAACCGAAAATTAAAAGTAAATGGATTAATTATTACAGAAAACAGTGAGTTTGACGAAACTTGCGAAATTTACTTTGAAGATGTATTATTGAAGCCTAATACTCCATTTACCTATATTGCTTTTTATAAACCACGAGGGATAGAAACAACCCATAATAAGGATATTACGGATAATTTAACGACCGTTTTCAATTTCGAAAAGCATTTAGGCTTTGCTGGGAGATTAGACAAAGAATCAGAAGGATTATTAATTTTATCGAATGATGGAAAATACATTCAATATTTGTCAAGCCCATCAAAAGAAAAGGAAAAAGAATATTTGGTAACGGTAAATAAACCTATTTCTCAAGAATTTATAGCTTTAATGGGAGCTGGTGTTGATATAATGATTTGCAAAACTCAGCCTTGTTTTATTGAACAACTTTCTGAATTTGAATTTAAAATAATTTTAAAAGAAGGTAAAAACAGACAAATTCGAAGAATGTGCAAAGCATTAGGTTATTTAGTAGCTCGGTTAATTAGAATTAGAATTGATTCAATTTGTTTAGATGATTTAAAATCAGGAGAATTCAGAGAATTTAAAATTCAATAAATCATTTCTTTGTTAAAGAAAATAACTCTTTTCCTATTCCGGTAAATGAAACAATATTTAATGGGAATTCTAAAAATACATGCAAAAAGCTCAAGAAGTAAAGTACTTTGAGTCCAAGACCGTAATCAAAAATGTATAAAGCAACCGAAAACAGCCAAACTAATAATGTAATTATTAATGTTTTTTTGGGGACTAAATGCCACTTAATTACGGATGTTTTTGAAAACCAATTTAAATAATGGTAAGTATATGCAAACGCAATAAAACGCATAGTAACAAAGCCGGCATTAGTAGTAAAAATCTGTTTTAAATCTGTTAAGTTATCTAAATGAAAAACATTAATGATGCGAAAATTTAATTCACTAAAAAAAGAATAACTTTTTTGAACATAGCCAGAAACTTCATAATTTAAATTAGTAGGCTGAAATGAAAATAATAAAATTGCGCAAGCTATTAAGGTTAAAATTGAAATTAAACCTGCCCATGATTTTTCTTTTAGAACACCATAAATCATAAAAAGCCATGTAAAAATAAAAACATGAATAATCGTCGGTAAAAAAATAGCAATCCATGTAAAATATTCGTTTGAATTATTTGCAATTGAAATAAAAACCAATATCATAGCAAACAACACAATCCTATAAAGCCAATCTTTAATAAATACTAAAGCAATACTGGATAATAAGCTCAATAAAATAATATCAGGAATTAAACCAAAATTTTTATTCGAAGGTGGATCATAATTCCAATAAACTAAAATTACACAAGCAATGCTTAAGTATACAAAATCATATTTTCCTTTTGTGAAATAGTTTTTTTTGTGTAACCATCCTATTTCTGTCAAATAATGTAATGGACCTAAAATTCCATAGGAAAACAAAAATAATTCGAAAGGAACATAATAGGCTATTAAGCAAGATAAAAGAATTAACCCTGTATTAATATGATGAATTGTATTTGATTTCAAAACGAAATAAATTAGAATGCAAAGTATAAAAAAAAGCGTAATTAAAATTACGCTTTTTTTTATTTTTATAGTTTTCTTTTATTTTACCTTAGAAAGGACAGTTACATGACCTGTACGAATTTTTTCTTTTCCACCCATTGTTACAAAATCAACACGATAAACATAAACTCCTTGTTCGGCAATTTTACCTTTTATTGATCCATCCCAACCCTTACGATCAGCTGTACTTTTAAATACAGTATTACCCCATCTATCAAAAATACTCATCTCAAAACTCTCTATACCATAACCTACAGGTAAAAACAATTCATTATCAGTATCTCCATTTGGAGAAAATGCGTTTGGAATAAATAAACTATAATCTTTTGTAACAGTAATACAAACTTCATCATAAGCTATACATTGATGACTATTTTGTCCCTTTAAAGTATAGCATGTTGTCACTTTTGGATTCACTTCTAGACTTGAACAATAGTTACAACTTAAAGGAATTTCGTTAGGTGATAAAAACCCAACCATTACATTACCAGTTCCATTTAAAACATATGATTCATCTATATTAATTGTAGTATCAAGACCTGCGTAAACAATTGGCAAAGGATTTACAATAATTTGAACGGTTCCAGTACCTGGACATTGTCCTCCTGTAGATGCTGTAACTGTATAAACTGTTGTGGATGTTGGCTTCACAGTTGTACTCGATGAATTAGGATTTGAAACGCCAATTGTCGGATTCCAATAATAGGTATCGCCACCAGTTGCATAAATCACTTTTGAACCACCTAAACATGTACTGTCAGAATTAGAAGTTGTTACCGTTGCAGGAGGAATAATAGTAACCAGAACGGTTTGTGTTGTGTTACATGTTAAAGCACCTAATACGTTAGAACCAATTACAGTATATAATGTTGTACTTGAAGGTGATACAGAAATTGCACTAACTGCTGCGCCACCTGGCGACCACAAATAATTTGTTGCTCCAGCAGCACTAAGATTAGATATTGATCCTGTACAAATAGAAGAAGGACTAGCTAATAAACTAACAGTTGGTGTAGCTACAACATAAACTGTGACATTTGTTGAATTAACACATCCTAATAATGAAGTTCCATCAACATTATATATTGTTGTTATAGAAGGATTAGCAGAAACAAATGCTCCTGTAGAAGCTGTTAGTGAACCTGCAGGAGACCAAACATATGTATTAGCTCCTGTTGCAGATAACAACGTTGATTGACCACTACATATAGTTGCAGAATTAACAGAGATTATCGGCAATGGATTAACAGTAACCGTAGTCGTATTTGAATTTGAACAACCTAGGGAAGTTCCGGTAACCGTATAATTAGTTGTTGAAGCAGGAGATGCAGTTATTTGATTAGAACCGATACCTGTATTCCAAAGGTAAGAAGTTGCTCCTGTTGCAGTAAGTGTAGCCGTTTGGCCAATACAAATTGTAGCAGTATTTACCAAAACTACGGGTAATGGGTTCACCGTTACAAGTGCAACAGTTGAAGCAGTACAACCTAAGGAATTTCCTGTTACTGTATAACTTGTATTTACAGTAGGAGAAATCATTAATGAATTTGTTGCAGCACCTGTACTCCAGATAAACGATGAAGCTCCAGTTGCTGTTAAAGTAGCCGTTTGACCAGAGCAAATTGTTGGATTATTAACCAATACAACTGGTAATGGGTTTACTAAAACATTAGCAACTGTTGTAGTTGAGCAACCTAAACTTGTTCCAGTAACCGAATAATTTGTTGTAACTAATGGTGAGGCTGTAATCGAATTTGATACTGAACCCGTACTCCAAGAAAAAGTTGTTGCTCCACTTGCAGTTAATGTTGCTGTTTGTCCAATACAAACAGTAGAAGAATTAACTAATACGACTGGCAATGGATTTACAACAACTGTTGTAATAGTTGGTGAAGAACAACCTAAAGAGGTTCCGGTTACTGTATAGTTAGTTGTTACAGCAGGCGAAACGGTTATAGAACTAGATGCAGAGCCAGTGCTCCATAAATAGGTACTGGTTCCACTTGCCGTTAATGTTGCTGTTTGACCCACACAAATAGTGGGGGAATTGACGGTAACAACAGGTAATGCATTGACGGTAATTGTTTTTACAGCGGTATTTGTACATCCACTGACGCTCGTTCCGGTAACTGTGTATGTTGTAGTGACTGTTGGCGAAAATGCAACCCCATTAGTTACACCACCAGACCAAGCGTAAGTTGAACCACCAGCACCACTTAAAGTTGTTGAGCCACCTAAACAGATAACTGAATTTGTTGCAGTTGCAGTAATTGTTGGAGTTGAGTTAACTAAAACTGAAACTGTTTTAGTGCCAGTACAACCTAATGTAGAACCACTTAAGGTATAAGTAGTTGTTACTGTAGGAGTAACTGTAA
>JAYVIS010000291.1:0-2066 GCA_043769975.1 Bacteroidota bacterium | reverse complement strand
GTATTAGATAGAAATTTTGCCCTAAAAACCATTTGGCATGATGATAATTACTTTAACGGCCGTAGTATGGATGTTTACATTGCTAAGCTTCGTAAGTACTTAAAAGACGATTCTAAAGTAGAAATCGTAAACATACACGGTAAAGGATTTAAATTATTAGTTAATTCATAATAGATTAGCTATTTCACTAAAAAGTGGTTTATTTTGTATAAGATAAACCACTTTTTTATTGTGTATACAAATCAGCACATAGCTCAAATTATTAATGCCAATTTGGTTGGAGTAGCTAATCATTCTATTAAACATATTTTAATTGATAGCAGGCAATTAACCGAGCCATCGTTATGTGTATTTATAGCATTAACTTCTGAAAGAAATGATGCACATCAATATATTTTTGGTTTATGTCAAAAAGGAGTTAAAACATTTATAGTTAATCACATCCCTCAAAATTGTATAGGATTACAAGATGATGTATGCTTTTTAGTAGTTGCTGACCCATTAAAAGCATTACAACAATTAGCAACCTATCACCGTGAGCAATTTAAATTACCTGTTATTGGAGTTACTGGTAGTAATGGAAAAACCATTGTAAAAGAATGGTTATACCAATTATTAAAAACAGAGTATACTATTGCTCGAAGCCCAAAAAGTTATAATTCACAAGTTGGTGTGCCGCTATCTGTATGGCAATTAAACGAAAAGCATTCATTAGGAATTTTTGAAGCTGGAATTTCTGAAGTTGGAGAAATGAATGTGTTAAGTGATATTATTAAACCAACCATTGGTGTATTTACATCTTTAGGAACCGCACACGACGAAGGGTTTAAAAACAGTACTCAAAAATTAACTGAAAAATTAAAGTTGTTTTCAAACTGCGATACAGTTATTGTAAATGCTTTATCTTTTAAAAACGAACATGTAGAGTTATTAAACAAACACGTTTTTTTAATTTCCAGAAACGAACATGCCACACTTCAAATTTTAGACGTTGAAAATTTATTTACTCATTCGGTTATTAATGCAAAATATAACGGTGAGCTAATTACCATTACTATTTCTTTTACCGATTCGGCAAGTGTAGATAATGCCATTACATGTTGGGCCGTTTTATTGCATCTAAACGTTAGTCAAACAGAGATTGAAAAACGCATGTTGCTATTGCAAGCCGTAGCGATGCGTTTAGAATTAAAATTGGGAAGTAATAATTGCGTATTAATTAATGATTTTTATAATTCGGATATTAATGCTCTGGAAATTGCCTTGCATCACCAAAAGCAACAACATCGCGGAGGCCAAAAAGTAGTGATTCTTTCAGATATTGAACAAAGCGGAAAATTAAGTTGGGAGTTATATGAACATGTTGCCAAATTAATGGCTCAGTTTCATATTGATGTATTAATTGGAATTGGAAAAGAAATTTCATCTCAAAAAAACTTGTTTGCTACTGGCTCACATTTTTTCGAAAACACACAGGCATTTATTTCAGAAAGTAAAGTCAACACAAACTTGCAATTTCATAATGCTATTATTTTATTGAAAGGTGCCCGTAGTTATGGCTTCGAATCTATTAGTAAATATTTGCAGCAAAAAAGTCATGATACTATTTTAGAAATTAATTTAAATAGATTAGTACATAATTTAAATTTTTACAGAGCTCAAATTACCAATGATACAAAACTCATGTGCATGGTAAAAGCTACAGGCTACGGTAGTGGTAGTGCAGAAATTGCGTTTACTTTACAACATCACCGAGCCGATTATTTGGCGGTAGCATATGCTGACGAAGGTGTGGAATTAAGAAGAGCAGGCATTCATTTGCCCATTATGGTAATGAGTCCAGAGGAATCATCCTATGATGATATGATTGAGTACCGCTTAGAACCAGAATTGTATTCGTTTAAAGTAGCAAAAGAATTTTTACAAGTTTTGCAACACAAGGCCGTTACCGAACCATATCCAGTTCATATAAAAGTTGATACAGGCATGAAACGATTGGGTTTTGAAAAACATGAAATAGAAGAGCTATGTGCGTTTTTAAAAGAGGAGCCTTTGTTTTATGTAAA
>JAYVIS010000290.1:0-9147 GCA_043769975.1 Bacteroidota bacterium | reverse complement strand
GAAACCTCGCACGGCGCTTTTTCCGTTTGAAGATTTAACAAACCAGTAATAATAGCTAAATTGTTTTTTACACGATGTTGTATTTCAGCCAACAACACTTCTTTTTCTTTTAACGATTGAGATATCAAAACTTGTGATTCTTTCTCCATTTTTAAAAGGCCAAGCGCTTCTTCGTTTTGTCTATTTATTAATTTAACAACCAAATAAACCAAAATGGTTGTAATAATAAAAGCTAAAACACTATTATAAACAAGTAAAGACTCATTGTCTGAAACAGTAATAGAGGTGTTTTTTAAATATGGAATTCGAATAGCTCTTGAACAAACAAAACTAATAAACACGATTAAAAAGAAAATAATAGTTCGTCGATTAGATTTAGTAGGATTATGAATTAAGGCCACACAAAATATCACAGGATAATAATAAAGATAATTTCCTACAGAGTCAACATACTGCTGACCTAAAACAAACATGGTTACATTAATTGTTATAACAAAAAAATAAGTTGCAACATTGTGGTACAGTTTATAATTTAAAAACAAAATTGTAAGTGATGTAAGTGTTGTAAATACAACAGTTGAAACAACGTAATCACCACTTATAAAAAAAACAGAAGAAACACCAATTAGCAAACCCAAAAGAGTTATAATAGCAAATAGGTTTACGATACGCGCTTCACGTTTTTGGTAAAATTCCATTTCAGAACTTATGCCTATATCAACTAGATTTCCAAAAATTTTTAGTTTTTTCATTTCATAATTAAGTGCTCAATATACTATTTTTTTAGAAACCGCACTTATTTTAAACCTAAAATGAAGGTGAAGAAATAGTTCTAAATTTCTTCTTTCTTGGCCTCATCGCTTTTGGATATTTAGTACTATATCCTAATTTTATAATTTTAGTTTCACCTGGATTTAATGTGTATTTCCATACCAGTTTACCAGAAGCCTTATCGTATAAGGCACCAGATATCTCATTTACTGTTATATCTTGGTCAGAATTTGATGCCACAGGAACTTGATCTTCAATAATAATAAAGACAGGAACTTCACGTGTGTTTTTTATCGTTGTCTCGTATTTCAAAACTTCTTTTTCATAATTCCCTACAATGCTTCTTTGATAATCCTGCTTAGATTCTTTGCGAACCATTTGAATTTTTTTATCACGACCTAACGAGACAATTAATGAATCTTCTAAATCAATTGTTTTAATAGTTGTTTTTCCAATATATGAACCACTAAAATAAACACTGGCATCACCACTCACTAAATCGGGCAAATCTTTTAGCGCCAATTTAGTTTGTAAAAACACATCCTTTTCTAAAGCTGGTATAGCTTTGTATTCATAAGTTGCATTCACACTTTTTTCTAATACATCAACGGTGTAAGGTTTCGAATCTGCATAAATCGTATAGGGCTGGTCAATGGTGTATTCAGTACTTAACATATCAACTTCAATTTTTTTAAACTGAACTTGATTTTGTTTCTTTTCAATTTTCTTTGGTGCCATATAGGCCATGTTTTTTGTTCCATCATATTCTTCATCAGAAACAATTTCAACTTCAGAAAGTGAACTTTTATCGGTTATTTGAACGCCAGCAGCTGCTTGCACTTGATCATACATGACAGAACTTTCTTGTTCGTTTCCTAAATACCATTTCCCTAATTGAGGAATATTTATTCCTACTTCTGGATTAGCCGTTGATAAAATAATTTTAATATCCTTCCAATCTAAACCTGAATTATTAAACAATATGGCACGATATACTAACTTTACCTGACTTCCGCTACCATCGGTTCTAATATCATACTTGGGTGCCCAACCCGCTGTTGGAATAATATATTTAAAAGCAATGCTTGCTTCCATATCTTTATTAGCCACAAATGTTGCCGTAATATCACTTGTTGGTGGATTTACTTCTGCATCCAATTCCAATAATTGTTTTCTGTATTTAAGCTTTTGTTTATCTAATTTAAATTTTACTTTGCTGTTTTTAAAAATCAGCTGATTAATCTCTGTGCTTCTTTTTCTGTAAAAGTCAGCTGATTTTTCAACCTCTGCAATTGTAACACCCGCTTGACCTCCAATAGATTGGTTTTTAAACAGTAATGACTTTTCTGTTTCAAGGGCATCTTGTTCAAATTTTAATAAAGCTAATTTGTCTTTATAAAATTCAACACTGTCTTTTAAATCTTGGATTTTTTGGTTATCCTTTTTTTCATCTAAATAATTAGTGTGGGTATTGATGTATAACACATTTATATCCGATGAACCCGGATCAAGGTTAATGCTACGCTCATCTAACTTAGGCGACAATCCAGTAAACGTTACCACATTTTTACCTTTCTTTAATTTTATTTTTGCTTCGTGATTAAGCTCTGCTCCTGTTAAAAAAACAGTTACTTTTTTTACTTCTGATGTAGAAGAAAGTTTATGCTCCTGTGCACTTAATTGAATAGCCGAAACTAATAATAATCCAATGATCTTGTTTTTCATAAGCAGTTATTTTAATCGATACGTTATACTAAATTCTTGAATTGTTTCCGAATATTTTTGTTTTAACCAATACGGTTCTACACCATATAAAATTTGAAATTGCTTGTAATTAAATCCTAATTTACATAAAAATGATTGGTAATTAAAATTTGTAAATCTAAATCCAACTCCTCCAATCACTCCTTTTTTACCCGATACATGCGCATTGAATGAATGGTTTTGAATTTTTTTATTTACTAACTCCGATGAAGCATTCATTAAATTATTTGCAGAACTTAAATAACCCGCATACCAATATGTAGCACTAATGTTTCGGGTAACAGATTTTCGATATTTTAAATACATACTAGTTGTAGACAAATAAGTACCTAGCGGATTTGATAAACTATATACCAATTGCTTTGGCTGATAGGATATCCCAGCCATCAGGTTTTCATAAGCAATCATCCAACCAACATTTAAAATGGCATTTTTTGAAGATTGGATGGTTCCAGAATACGTTTCATTATACATAGAAAACAAATTTGCGGTATCCGTTTTCGAATCATTATAAGATAAACTCAAGCCCCAACCGGTTGTTACTTCACCAAAAAAAAGTAACTGATAAGAAATGCCTATTCCAGCTTTTTGAGTCGTTGAATTTTTTTGTTGCACATAATTATAGTGTGCAGAAATCCCAATGTTTTTAGAATCAAAAAAATACTGAGCCGTTCCTAACACATCAGATTGCGATTTTGCTAAACGGGAAGAAACACAAACCTGTTTGCCGACATAGCTTTTGTTAAAACCTGGTTTGATAGCTGAAAACGCAGGGTTAAAATAAACAATGTGATTGGAAGGATTATTTAAAAATAGGAGTTGCGCCTTAGAAACAACCGTTACTAAACAAAACAAGAGACTATAAATACAGTACTTTTTCAATATGTGTTCGTTTAATAAAAGACGCCGGAAAACTAAAATTCCATAAAACCTAAATCACCATGTTCACTATTTTTTTATACACTACAATTACTTTTTTAGGTTGTTGGCCTGCTAATAATTTAATGGTTTGCTCATTTTTCATCACCTCAACTTCCACTTCTTCTTTAGTTAAAGTGGCGGCAAGTTCCAAAGTGAATTTCAATTTCCCGTTTACCGAAACAGGATAATTAATACTATCATCAACTAAAAATGCTTCGTTAACTAAAGGAAATGTTGCAAATGCAATACTTTCGGTATGACCTAATTGTTTCCAAAGTTCTTCCGTAATATGCGGTGCATATGGCGACAAACAAATTAATAAGGGTTCAAGGATTTCTTTTTTATTACATTTTAAATCCGTTAACTCATTTACACAAATCATAAAATTACTAACGGAGGTATTAAACGAAAAACGTTCGATATCTTCTGTGATTTTTTTAATGGTTTTATGTAAGGTTTTTAATTCGGCGGCAGAAGCCCCCTCCAAACCTCCCCCATTGGGGGAGGCTTTGCTAGCCTCAATTGTTTGCTGACCTAGCTTCCAAAGTTTTTTTAAGAAACCATGCACACCTGTAATTCCATTGGTATTCCAAGGTTTACTTTGTTCTAATGGACCTAAAAACATTTCGTATAAACGCAAGGTATCAGAACCAAATTTTTCTGCAATATCATCTGGAGTTACTACATTGTATTTTGATTTGGACATTTTTTCTACTTCGTACCCGCAAAGATATTCACCAGACTTTTTAACCATAAACAGAGCTTCATTTAACTCAGGTCTCCAAGTTAAAAATCGTTCTTTGTCTAAAATATCATTTACTACAATATTGACATCAACATTTAGTTTTGTAATAGTCAAGTCTGTCTCGAATGTAATATTTATATCATACTTTTCTTTTACTTTTTTTACCAAAGACTCAAATTCAAGACTATTCCTATCGTTCATTATTATATCTAAAATATCTTTTGAGATAAAAATATTTTTTGGACTAGCGATATTTGCAGATAAATTTTTCAATTCAAGTCTGTAAACAAAATTACTTCTACCCTGTATCATTCCTTGATTAATCAACTTCTTCGCTGGTTCATCAATGGCAATATGTCCAAGGTCGTTTAAAAATTTAGTCCAAAAACGTACATATAATAAATGGCCAGTAGCATGTTCGCTACCACCAATATATAAATCAACTTGTTTCCAATAGTCTGTTAGTTTTTTACTTGCAAACTCAGAACCGTTATGAGGATCCATGTATCTTAAAAAATACCAAGAACTACCCGCCCATCCTGGCATTGTAGAATGTTCAAACTCCCACTTTCCTTCGTGTTTCCATGAAGAGGAGGCTCTTGCTAAAGGCGGTTCGCCGTCTTCGGTAGGTAAATATTTATCTACTTCTGGTAAAACTAACGGTAACTCACTTTCATCTAAAGCATAAGGGATATCATTTTTATAATAAATTGGAATTGGTTCGCCCCAGTAGCGTTGGCGGCCAAAAACGGCATCACGTAAACGGAAATTCACTTTACCTTTTCCTAAATTTTTTGCTTCAATTTCTTCAATGGCTTTTTTCATGGCAGCTTTTACATCTAAGCCATTTAAAAAATCAGAGTTAATTAATTTTCCTTCTTTCGCATCGTATGATTCTTTTTCTAAATCACCACCTGCTACTACTTCTAAAATTGGTAAACCAAAATGTTTTGCAAAACTATAATCTCTGCTATCATGCGCAGGAACAGCCATTACGGAGCCAGTGCCATAACCAGCTAAAACATAATCACCAATCCAAATGGGAATTTGTTTTCCGGTAAACGGATGTTCAACAAATGAACCTGTTGGTACTCCTGTAATTTTATTAATATCAGCTTGGCGCTCGCGCTCACTTCTGTTTTTTGCTTGTGTGACATAAGCCTCAACACTAACTTTATTTTCAGGTGTTGTTAAGCTATTCACTAATTCGTGTTCGGGAGCAAGAGTTACAAACGACACACCAAAAATAGTATCAGGGCGTGTTGTAAAAACTTCGATAAAAGCCCCCTCATGGCCTCCCCCAATAGGGGAGGAAATGGAAAACTTTAAACTAGTTCCTTCGCTTTTTCCAATCCAGTTTCGTTGTGCTTCTTTTAAACTATCTGTCCAATCTAAGGTATCTAATCCAGTTAACAAACGCTGTGCATATGCCGTAATACGCATACTCCATTGTTTCATTAATTTACGTTCAACTGGATAACCACCACGTTCACTTACACCATCTTTAATTTCATCATTTGCTAATACGGTTCCTAATTGCGGACACCAGTTTACATAAGCTTCTCCCAAATAAGCCATTCTGTAGGCCATTAAAACATCTGATTTTTCTTTTTCAGAAAACGCTTGCCATTGTTGTGCCGTAAATGTTTTTACGTCATCATCACAATGTGCATTTACGTTAGCATTTCCATTCGCTTCAAATTCAGAAATTAAACTCGAAATGGTTTCTGCTTTGTTTGTGTTTTTATTATACCACGAATTAAATATTTGAATAAAAATCCATTGCGTCCATTTATAGTAATCAGGATTAGATGTTCTCACTTCTCTATCCCAATCAAATGAAAAACCAATTTTATCTAATTGTTTGCGGTAAACGGCAATATTGTTTTCTGTTGTAATTTTCGGATGTTGCCCAGTTTGGATTGCATATTGTTCGGCTGGTAAACCAAAACTATCATAACCCATTGGATGCAATACATTAAATCCTTTATGTCTTTTAAAACGAGCAATAATATCAGAAGCAATATAACCTAATGGATGACCAACGTGTAAGCCCGCACCAGAAGGATAAGGAAACATGTCTAATACATAATATTTTTCTTTGGTCGAATCATCTTTAGCAGCAAACGTTTTATTGTCGGCCCAAAATTTTTGCCAATTCTCCTCTATCTCTTTAAAATTATATTCCATCTTTTTTTATTAACCTTAAAAACTCAATTTATTTTTTTACAATTTAGCAAACGCTTTTTCAAACGCTACAACTGTTTTTTCAATATCTTCCATAGTATGCGCCTCGCTCATAAAACCAACTTCATAACCGCTTGGTCCTGAATAAACACCGTTTTCCAATAATGCATGGTATAATACTTTAAAATGTTTCATGCTATCTGCATCAATATCTTCAGCACATTTAATGTGTTCTTTATCAGTAAATGCTAACCAATAAATAGAACCAACTGTAAATATTTTAAAATGATGTTTTGTGTTTTTCGACAAGCCTTTAATTAATACTTGTGTTTTACGTTCTAATTCAGAATAAAAATTTGGCTTTAGGCATTCTGTCAATTGCGCAATACCAGCAGCCATCGCTACAGGATTCCCGCTTAATGTACCAGCCTGATAAACATTACCTTCAGGAGAAATGCTCGACATGATTTCTTTACTAGCGCCATAAGCACCAACAGGAAAACCGCCACCAATAATTTTACCATAAGTAATAATATCAGGTTTAATATCATAATAACCTGCCGCGCCAGTAAAACCAACTCTAAAGCCACTAATTACTTCATCAAAAAATAACAGGGTTTTGTTTTTTGTACAAATCTCTCTCAAAAATTGTAAGTAATCTTTGTCTTGCAATAACAATCCGTTATTAGCAGGAATTGGCTCAATAATAATACAGGCTATTTGATCAGGAAACTGTTTAAACGCTTGTTCAACAGCTTCTTTATTATTTAATGCAACTACAATAGTATCATTCACAACGCTTTCGGGAACACCAGCTGAAGATGTATTTCCAAAAGTTACTAATCCCGATCCGGCCTTAACTAATAAGGCATCAGAGTGTCCGTGATAGCATCCTTCAAATTTTAATATTTTATTTCGTCCTGTAAAGCCTCTCGCTAAACGAATTCCACTCATAACAGCTTCAGTTCCGCTACTAACAAAACGTATTTTTTCAATGTATTTATTGTTTGTTAAAATAAGTTCGGCTAATTCATTTTCTAAACGAGTTGGTGCACCAAAAGAGGTTCCATTACGCATGGTTTTTTCAACTGAATTTAAAACCATATCATTTGCATGACCTAAAATTAATGGCCCCCAGCTAGCACAGTAATCGATGTATTCATTTCCATCGGCATCCCAAACGTGAGAGCCTTTACCTTTATCAATAAAAACTGGAGTTCCTCCAACGCTTCTAAAAGCACGAACTGGAGAGTTTACTCCGCCTGGAAAAAATTGTTTCGCTTTCTCAAATAATTTAACTGATTCCGAATTTTGCATAATAATAAATTAGGATGCAAAGATATGGGTTTGAGTTAATTTATTGCTTTATAATTTTAGTTTTATAAGATTTGTTATCTGTAAACAAAATCAACCAATATAAGCCATTGTTTAGTTCAGAAACATTGATTTCATCCGTCATTTGGACATCTCTCACTTTTCTTCCGTAAACATCATAAATAACATAGGATTTAATCGTTTGCTTGTTTGACAAAGCAACATGCATCAAGTTTGAAACAGGGTTTGGATATACAGCCACTTCATTTTCTTTTAATTCTTTGATTCCAGTAAAACCATCAATAAACAAGGTATGTCTTACACTATCTCCAATTAATGTTGGTCCGGCAGAAGGCCATACCACAATAACATTACCATTACCTAAAACTTTGAATGCTCCAGAGGCAGGAGCCGGAATAAATTGTATAATTCCCGGTATGCTATCTCCAGAATTTGGCAATAAAGTAACTGAAGATATTGTGATTGTGTCTAATATAATTCCTGAAGGACCTACAGTATCGCGTTTTGCAGTTAGAATAATTGTGCCCGAAAAAGGAACATTGCCGGTGTTTTTCACAAAAACTTGCAACTGAACATTAGTTCCATAACTCACTGTATCAGCAGGTAAAAAATTACGGTATTTGCTCATGCTTAATTTTGCTTGTCCTAAACAAACAATTTGCAGGGCAATAAAAAACAATGTTATAATAAATGCTTTCATGACAAATAGATTTAAAAATTCTAAAATAAATTTACGTAAAATATTTAAAGTAAAAGGTTATATTTAAAAATTAATTACACAGTCATATTATGGATATACTTCAAGACTTTATAAAAGCTTTAAGCAAAGAAGAGTTTAAAAGCTATAAACTATTTGTAAAAAGAACGCACGACTTCAATGACAGAAAGGATATAGAGCTGTTTGAGTCCATTAAAAAAAATGAAACAGCAACAGACACCTTCCATAACAAGGCGGTTTACAAAACCAGCAAACCAGACACTAAATATTACAGGCTCAAAAACAAAATTGCGGATGATTTAGGGGTTGTAATTACCAATCTTAATCACAGAAAGCCAGAATTAGATGTGTTGCATTTACTATCCATTGCAAAAATTTTTAATTCAAAAAAACAATTTCAACTAGCTTTTCATTATTTAAAGTTAGCAGAACGAAAAGCAAATGACAAAGAAGATTTTGCATTATTGGAAGCGATTTATGAGCAAATGATTCGGCTAAGCTTACAGCACATTGAATTTACACCAACTGAAATAATTGTAAAACGCAATGAAAACAGCCAACGATTAAATTTATTAAAAGATTTAGAAAACAACCTAGCCGTGCTTTCTTACGAAGTTAAAACCACGCAAAACTTAACTCCTAAAAAGGCAGTAACCGACTGGCTTAACGAAACATTAAAAAACACATTAAAATTATCGTATGTAAA
>JAYVIS010000289.1:0-3897 GCA_043769975.1 Bacteroidota bacterium | reverse complement strand
GATAATGTAATGAATACAGCCATGATAGAAATAAATACAAATCGATCGTTAAATGAAAAAACAAAATTATATCAAGGATTGATATTTCTACATCAAGATGCACTTAATAATGGCGGAAATTCAGATCAAAATAAAACATACATAAACAAAGGTGCTCAATCAAACATAATTAGTGCACAATTTGGTGTAAAAAACAAAAAGGTAAATACATCAATTAATTACACTCACATTACTGGAGATGGACGATATTTAATGCCACGAGAATGGGGGAAAGAACCATTTTATACATTTATGCCTAGAGAACGTAATGAAGGATTTGGAAACGTGCATGCATTTTCAATCAAGTCTTCCTTTATTTTTTTAAACGAAAAATTTAAAACAGGAATTGGATACGGATACTTTAATTTACCAGATGTAAAAAACTACAGATTAAACAAATATGGACTTCCTTCGTATCATCAAATTAACTGCGAAGCAAGTTACCTATTTAGCGATTTTTTAAGAGGTTTAGAAATGAAAATTCTTGTAGCTTACAAAACAAAAGAAGGAGAAACTTATAACAACCTAAAATATATTTACAATAAAGTAAATCTAATTAATTTTAATTTCATAATTGATTTTAAAATTTAAATCGTAAATTAATAACCTATTAAACACAATCTATGAGTACTAAAAATAATGAGTCGAAACCTGCGAATAACCGCAGAGACTTTTTAAAAAAATCTGCTTTACTAAGTTTAGCAAGTGTCTTTAATCCTTTGACAGAAGTTATTGCATCTAATACTATTTCTGAAGAATCAATAAATGATGCAGCTACTCCCACAAAAAAAACGATTACGTTTTTAATCACTACGGATATACATTCGCAAATTAATACACATGACGAATTTTTTTGGGAAAATAATCAAGCCGTTTATAAAAAACGCGGCGGTATGGCTGTTTTAAAAACCATGATTGATTCTTACAAAAAAAAGAACCCTGTTAATACCATTGTTTATGATGGTGGTGATTTTTTTCACGGACATGCTGTAGCATCACTAACAGAAGGCGAAGCATTAATTCCTATTTTTAATAATTTAGGATACGATTTAATGTTACCAGGTAATTGGGAAGTCGTTTACAAGAATAAGAAAATGTTGTATGATATGGGACATGCTAATGCTGCTAAAATTTGCGCTAACATGTGGCATAAAACGAATGATGCTGACAATGGAGAGTTAGTGTACCAACCTTATTGGATTAAATATATTGCCGGTGTAAAAGTTGGCGTGATAGGATATACAGATCATTTAATTCCTAAACGTCAGTCGCCTGCCTATAGCGAGGGATTACGTTTTGACCATGCAGAAGTAAATTTAGCAAAGTATGTAAAGTTGTTAAGAGAAGTTGAAGGTTGTGCTGTTGTTTTAGTCGCAACTCACATGGGTTTAGCACAACAAGTTGGTTTAGCTAATAATCCAGCTGCTGAAGGTGTTGATATGATTTTAGGTGCTGATACACACGAACGTGTGCGTATTCCAATTCAAGGAAAATACACTAAAGTAATTGAATGTGGAGCGTTTGGATCGTTTTTAGGAAAATTAGATTTGATTATTGAAAACGGAAAATTAATAGATACTAAATATGAATTATTAGACGTCGATCCAATAAAATATCCAGCTGATAAAAACATGCAAGCATTAGTTGACAAAGCATACGAGCCATTTAAAAAAGAAATGCAAATGGTTATTGGTACAAGTACTACACCATTAGTTCGTTACTTTGTGATGGAAACACCTATGGATAATTTAATAACTGATGCAATTAAATGGAAATTTAAGCCAGATATTGCTTTATCAAATGGATTTAGATTTTGCCAACCATTAGCCGTTGACCCCAAAACTGGTTTAGCAACTATTACAAAAGAATTTTTATGGAATATGTTGCCAGTAAATAGTGAGGCTAAAACAGGAATTGTAACTGGAAAACAAATTTTGGATTGGTTAGAAAAAGAATTACAAAATGCATTTGCTAAAGATCCATCAAAACGTTTTGGTGGTTGGTTTGTAAGATACAATGGTATGGAAGTTAACTTTACTATTGGCAATGAATTTGGCAAGCGCGTAAACTCAGTAAAAATTGGCAATGCATCACTCGATCTATTAAAAGAATATAGTATCGTTGCGTGCGAACGCGAAGGAGATCCTGATGATACATTGTGCAGAATTGAACATGTAAAAAATCCGAAAAAACTAACCCTGCCGATGCATGATGTTATTATAGAATATCTAAAAGAACATTCACCTGTAAAACCTAAAATTGAAGGAAGAGCAACTGCAACTGATGAGCCTCAAACACTCTTAACTCAATTGAAAGGAACAACCTACGAATTCAGATAAAATGGAATAATTATTAAATTATTAATATTACTATAATGACAAATTTAAAAGATAAACTAAAGGGATTTTTAGAACTAAAATTAATTGATGAAATTATTGCGGTTGGAAACGTCATGACATTTAAAGAAGGTGATGTGATAATGGACTATGGCAAGAAAATAAAATTCATGCCGTTAATTTTAAGTGGGACAATTCGTGTTTTACGTAAAGACGAAGAAGACCGAGAAATTCTATTATACTATTTAAGCTCAAATGAAAGTTGTGCAATGGCCTATACGTGTTGCATGGAAGCTCGTAAAAGTGAAATTAAGGCAATTGCAGAAGACAATGTAGAATTAATAGGTATTCCTCATGAAAAATTAGATGAATGGTTGGCTAAGTATCCTAGTTGGAAAAGTTATATATTTAATAGTTTTACGCAACGATTTAACGAACTTTTAAAATCAATAGAAAGCATCGCATTTCATAAATTAGATGAACGTTTAGTGAAATACTTAAAAAATAAAACTAAGGTTTCAGGAAAATCTTCTATACAACTGTCACATAATCAAATTGCAGAAGAAATGGGTACTAGCAGGGTTGTAATTTCTCGTTTACTTAAACAACTCGAAAATGATAAAAAATTAGTTTTATATCGAAATGAAATTAAGTTATTGAGTAGTTTTTAAATGATAATCTATTTTGTATATTTATTATCATATTTAAACATGATAAAAATCATGATATTTAAGTCTTTCGTCTTTAAATTTGTTTGAGAATTTAATCTCTAAAAAATAAAATTATGAAAATAGCCATTAATAACCATAGAAAAGTTTTCGCAATTCAAGAAGAATTCAATACTAGTTTCCCAAATTTAAAACTTGAATTTTTTTCAAAACCACATAAGTCTGAGGGTGCATCAGAAAAGAAGTTTATAAAACATAATAGTGTAACTTTAGGAGAGTGTAGAACAGTGAATGAAGATGGAAATATTACTATTACACCGCATATGACTGTGAATAATCTTGAACAAACTTTTGGAGACATATATGGTTTGGGTGTACAGGTATTTAGAAAATCTGGAAATGATTGGTTAGACACCCTTGAAACCGATGGCTTGACACTAGAGGAACAAAATCAGCTTGGAGTATAATTTTAAAATAAATAGTTTAAATTAAGATTTCAAATAGTTAAATAACTGATATTATTAAATTAAACAGAAAATATTATAAATGAAATCAACTGTCTTTAATTCTTTTTTAGAAGAGGTTGGTGATATATCTCGATTTTCAGGGAGATTCTTCATTGAACTCTTTAGAACTAGATTTGAATTTAAAGAGTTTTTAAGGCAATGTTTTTATATTGGAAATAAGTCGATTGGTTTAGTAATAATTACAGCTTTTATTATGGGTTTGGTTATTACGATTCAATCACGTCCTACCCTTGTTGAATTTGGTGCTGAAGCCTGGCTTCCTAAAATGGTTTCTGTCTCATTAATTAGAGAAATTGCTCCAGTTATTACAGCATTAATTTGTGCTGG
>JAYVIS010000288.1:0-7775 GCA_043769975.1 Bacteroidota bacterium | reverse complement strand
TTTACCAATACAGATAAAGCATCCTCGTTTCCGTTAATATAAATAGAGATTAACTCATTATCAGACAAAAGTTGAATAGACATAGGGCTACAGTTAAATTATTAATTATAAAATTTAAGTAGAGTCTATTCGATGTGTTTGAGTTTAAAGGTTTATTTTATGCTAAGCTAAGCAAATTAACTTTTTTATAATGTTAATTTGAGTGAAACTATAGTTTGAGTTATTAAAAGAAAGATCCTAATACGTGAAGTAATTTATCAATTTGACTTTGCCATAATAATCTAGCAGAAACCTCATCCGCTTTGTTATCTGCAAAATCAGTAATAATTAACGAAATATCATTTGTTAATTCATCTTTTTGAGTTCTAAATTCAAAATAACTACCGTCATTTTTATCAATCCATTGGTAACGAATAAAGGTAGGAGGAACTTCCTTAACCAATTTCGCTTGTTGAACTTGGCCATCCCAATCAAAAGTAAATACACCATCTCTAATCATTACATCATCACAAAACCATTCAGATAAACCACTTTCAGTACTTACAAATTCAAATACCATATCTTCTGAAGCTCTAATTACAAATTCCATTTCAAATTTGCCATTCGGTTCTTTCACAAATTTTGTTGGCGCATTGTCTGCTTTTCTAAATGTAGTTGGCGCAACTATTGGTTTTTTTACAACCACAGGTTTAACCTTTTTAATTTTTTCAGGTTTTGGAGCTTTAACTTTAATAGGTTTTTCAACTTTTACTTTCGGAACTTTAACTACAACAGGTTTAGTAACTTTAATTGGTTTAGCTATAGCTGTTTTTTTAACCGCAACTTTTTTAACGGTTGACTTTACTGGAGCTGTTTTTTTAGCAACAATTTTTTTAACGATTTTCTTTGCTACCACTTTTTTTCCTGGTTTAGCAACAGGTTTTTTAGCAATAGTTTTTTTAGCAATTACTTTTTTGACGATTTTCTTTGCAACTGCTTTTTTAATTGGTTTAGCAACTTTTTTAGGAGCTACTTTTTTTAACGATTTTACAGGCTTAACTATTTTTTTTGCAACAACTTTTTTTGCAGCAACTTTAGGTTTTACCGCCGATTTTTTCACAGCCTTTGTCTTAGCTATTGTTTTTACTACTTTTTTAGGAGTAATTGCTTTTTTTGCTACTGGTTTTTTAGTAACTTTTTTAGCTGTAGCTTTCTTATTTTTTGACGAAGCACTTGTTTTTTTCGACATAATCGTGTTTTTTTTCGGAAATATAGAAAAATAAAATGGTCTAATTGTAATTTATTAACTTTTTTTTTATTTTTTTTATTTTTCAACCTGTTTTTACCTTTTGCCAAGTAATAAATTATCTTTACACCATGCAAAATGTAATTACCCTTTTACCTGATAGTGTTGCTAACCAAATAGCTGCTGGTGAGGTTGTTCAGCGCCCTGCATCTATTGTAAAGGAGTTGCTTGAAAATGCCATTGATGCTAAAGCTTCGTTTATCAAACTCATTGTAAAAGATGCTGGGAAAACATTAGTACAGGTAATTGATAATGGTATGGGTATGAATCCTGTTGATGCTCGAATGGCATTTGAAAGGCATGCTACATCCAAAATCAAAATTGCTGAAGATTTATTTAAACTACACACTAAGGGCTTTAGAGGAGAAGCTTTGGCTAGTATTGCTGCAGTTGCACAGGTTGAACTAAAAACAAAACGAAACGAAGATGTTGTTGGGCAATTAATTGAAATTGAAGGTAACAAATTTATCAAGCAAGAAGAATGTCAATCTCAAACAGGCAGTTCATTTAGTGTTAAAAATTTATTTTTTAACATTCCAGCTCGCCGTAATTTTTTAAAAGATGATGCGGTTGAATTAAAGCATATTATTGATGAATTTGAACGTGTTTGTTTGCCACATCCCAATATTCATTTTCAGTTTTATAGTAATGGTAATGAAATTTATAATTTGCCTGCTACAACCACAATTGAACGTATTTCAGGCTTATTTAATAAAACCTTACAACAGAAATTAGTAACAATATTCGAAGAAACTGATGTTGTTAAAATTCGGGGATATATTGGAAAACCAGAAAATGCCAAAAAACGTAGAGGTGATCAATATTTTTTTGTGAATGATCGTTTTATTAAAAGTCCATATTTACACCATGCAGTTGCTGAGGCTTATCGTGATTTAATTTCAAACGACAGTCATCCTGCCTATTATTTGTTTTTAGAAGTCAATCCGCAATTTATTGATATTAATATTCATCCAACAAAAACTGAAATTAAATTTCAAGATGAAAAAATAATATATGCATTATTACACAGTTCTGTTAAGCGTGCATTAGGAAAAGCAAATGTGGCACCGAGTTTAGATTTTAATTCTGAAATGAGTTTTGAAATAGATTACACAAAAAAAGTTTCTCAGCCAACTGTTACTGTGAACCAAAATTATAATCCATTTCAAACAAGCGATAAGAGTCAAGCAGGATATAGGCAATCAAGCGAAACACATTTGCAAAAACATAATAAAGAAAATTGGCAGAGTTTATATGAAAGTTATACTCAGCCAAATGAGGATGGTGAACAAGATCGTTTCGAATTAGAAAATCCAATTGAACAAAAGCAATTATTTACTGAAAATAGTTTTGAGAAAAAATTTCAGATTTATAATAAATACATAGTTTGTGCTCATCAAGATGGTGTTTTGGTTATAGATCAGCAACGTGCTCATGAACAAATTTTATTTGAACACTATAAATCGGTAAAAGATAGTAACAGTGCAACTGCCTGTCAGCAAATTTTATTTCCAATTACTATTGAATTAACTCCAAATGATTTTATATTAATTGAAACTTTAAAATCACACTTTAAATTATTAGGTTTTGAAATTGAGGCCTTTGGAAAAAATACAGTAATTGTTCAAGGTACACCTGCAGAATTAGGAGAATTTAACACTCAGGAAATGATTGAAAGCATTTTAGAGAGCTATAAATTAAATACCTTTGACATGAAAATGGATCCTTTTGAAAATTTATGTAAGAGCATGGCAAAAAGTGCTTCTATTAAATACGGAAAACAATTAGAAGCAGAAGAAATGACAATGATACTTGAGAATTTGTTTAATTGTGAAAATCCTTTATACAGCCCTAATGGTAAACCAGTAATAATGGAGATGAACAAATTAGATTTAGAAGCATTTTTTAGAAAATAATATTTAAATGAGTTATCAAGAATTTAAACCGAGGCAGTTTCAGCAATTACCAGTTGTTGTTAAAAATATTTTAATTATCAATATAGCTCTATTTGTCGCTAGTAGATTTTTATTTGAATCATTTCCATTTGATGATTACCTTGATTTACATTATTTTAAATCATCACTATTTAAACCACATCAATTGATTACCTACATGTTTATGCATGCTAGTGTAGGACATTTGTTTTTTAATATGTTTGCAGTATACATGTTCGGTTCAATTTTAGAAAATATTTGGGGCGCAAAACGTTTTTTGAATTTTTATATATTAACAGGTTTGGGTGCTGCTGCGGCTCAGTACATTGCTTTTTATTATCAGTCATCACAAATTCTACAAACTATTAATGTAGATTATGCAAATAGCGACGGTTTTGATTATCAACAGCAAGTTTATAATAGTTTGGTTTGTCTTGGTGCCTCGGGCTCTGTGTTTGGCTTATTAGTTGCGTTTGCAATGATGTTTCCGAACACTCAATTAAATATTTATTTTGTCCTTCCAGTAAAAGCAAAATATTTAGTAATTGCTTATGGTTTATTTGAGTTAGTAACTGGGTTTTTAAACAGAGAGGGTGATAATGTTGGCCATTTTGCACATTTAGGTGGTCTAGTTGTTGGAGTCATTATTATGCTAATTTGGAAACGTAACAAATCTTTTTTCTACTAAATAAAATGTCTTTTTTTCAAAATTTATTATACGAACTTCGCAAACAAGGTAAATTAACTCTGTTTATCATTATTAATATTGCACTTTTTTTATTGATAAACATAAGCACTCACATTTTTAATTTTGAGTTAATAAACTATTTAGCGCTGCCTATCAATTTCAATAAGGTCTTATTTAAGTTTTGGACAATATTTACTTACATGTTTTCGCATGATAGTATTGGCCACTTATTTTATAATATGATTTTATTATATTTTAATGGTCGTATATTCTGTAATTTATTATTAGAAAAACGTTTTGTCTTTGTTTATATTTTAAGCGGAATAAGTGGTGCTTTGTTTTTAATGGTATTTTCTTTTTTTAGTAATCAAAATGTTGAAATGGCTGCTATTTCAGGAGCATCAGCGGCAACCATTGGTGTAATTACAGCTTTAGCAATGTATACTCCCAACTTACCAATTAATTTATTTGGCGTTTTTGAAATTAAATACAAATATTTTGCTGCTGTTATATTTGTATTATTTACAATTATTGATTTTAGTATTAATACAGGAGGTAAAATTTCTCATTTCGGTGGAGCATTTTTTGGTTTGTTTTATGGATATATGTTAAAAAACGGAAGTGATTTGTCCTTATTATCGTATTATAAACCTGTTAAAAAATCTAAATTAAAAGTTGTCCATAACAGTCAAAAAAAATCTTCACCCAACGCAGATAGTCAGCAAAAGGATATTGACGCCATTTTAGATAAAATATCCAAAAGCGGGTATGAAAATTTATCGAAAGCAGAGAAGGAAATGTTGTTTAAATTTTCTCAAAAAAAATAGAATAATTGCAATTATTATTCATAAATTGTATTCGATAATTTATGATTAAGTACTATTTTATATTTTTTTTAGTTTCTTTTGTAACTAACTTGTTTTCTCAGGTTAGTAAAAAATTTGAAAAGGAGGATGCAGATGAACATTTTGGACATCATAATTATTTGATGGCATTGCCTATTTATAAAGAAGTTTTAAAGAAAGATAAAGAAAATTCTGACATACAATACCGGATAGCTGAATGTTATTTGAATACAAATTTGAATAAGATAGAAGCAATAAAATATTTAGAATTTTGTAGTAAAATCCCTAAGTTCACAAGCGAAGTTTGGTTAAAATTAGGAAATGCTTATCGAATTGCTTATAAATTAGAAGAAGCAAAAAGTGCCTTTGAAAAATATAAGGAGCTTGAACCTAAAAAGAAAAAAATTGCAGATAGAGAAATAGAAATATGCAATAATGCAAAAAGTTTAATGCTTAACCCTGTTAATGTTTCATTCACAAATTTAGGAAAAGAAATAAATTCTGAATTTGCTGATTATTATCCATTTGTAACTAAAGATGAAAATTTCTTAGCATTTACTACTCGAAGAAAAGGGCAAACAGCTGGTAAATTAGAATCTGATGGGTATTATGCTTCAGATGTTTATACTTCTAAATTAGAAAATGGAAAATGGTTGAAGGCTGAAAATATTGGCACAAAAATTAATTCACCATTAGATGAACAGGTTGTAGGCATGAAACCTGATGGTTCTGAAATTCTTATTTATATAGATCATATTGATAAATTTGGTGATATCTATTCTTCTGTAAAAAAGAATGGCGCTTATGTTAAATACTTACCTTTTCCAGAGAACATAAATAAAAAAACAGAACATTCGGCATCAATAAGTGCTGATGGTAATTCTTTATTTATTGTAAGAGCTGAAGATAAAGATGCTCAAACTGATATTTATATTTGCCGTAAACTTCCTAATGGTATGTGGGGCGAGCCTTTTAAAATGGGAGATGATGTCAATACGAATTACAATGAAGATTTTCCATATTTGTCAGCAGACGGTGTAACGCTTTATTTTTCGTCACAAGGGCATAATTCGATGGGAGGATTTGATTTATTTAAAACCGTTTGGAATCAAGAAGAAAATACTTGGACAAAAGCTGAGAATTTAGGATATCCTATTAACACAACAGATGATGATAGAAGTATAAGCATTACGCCTGACAATAGAGTAGGGTACGTTAGTGCATTTCGACCTGGAGGACAAGGAGATTTGGATATTTATAGAGTTAGGTTTAATGATTATGAGCAAAAATTAACGCTCTTTTTAGGAAGTGTTCAATTGGGAGATTCACTTAATAAACCAAAGGAATATATTGTAAATATTTTAGCTATTAATGAGCAATCTCAAGAAGAATTTAGTTTTGCTCCAAACCCAACAAATGGTAAATTAGTAATGGCTTTGCCTTTTGGAACGTATAATATTACGGTTATGGCTGATGGTTACGCCGAATTGAAAGATAAAATTTTAGTTTCTGATTTAGGTTTACCAATTTCTGAGGAGAAAAAAAATTATAAACTCGTAAAAAACTAATGGGTAAAATTGCTGTTTTTGTTTATCTGTTCTTCTTCGAAATAAGTTTTGGTTTTGCACAATCCTATCAAATTGCCTTAGCAAAATACTCTGGTGGTGGAGATTGGTATGCTAATTTAGAAACGTCTTTACCAAACTTAATAAAATATTGCAATAGTAATTTAAAAACTACAATTAATCCTGAGCAAGCTATAGTTGAGGTTGGTAGCATGGAAGTGTTTAATTATCCTTTAATACATTTAACGGGACATGGAAATGTTGTTTTTTCAAATCAAGAAGCTGAAAATTTAAGAAAATATTTATTAGGTGGAGGTTTTTTACACGTTTCAGATAATTATGGAATGGATGCCTTTATTAGAATTCAATTAAAAAAGGTTTTTCCAGAATTAGAATTAGTTGAATTACCATTTACTCATCCTATTTATCATCAAAAATTTAATTTTGATAAAGGTTTACCAAAAGTACATGAACATGATAACAAAGCTCCACAGGGGTTTGGATTAATTTATAAAGGAAGATTAGTTTGCTTTTATGACTATGAATGCGATTTGGGTGATGGGTGGGAAAGCTCAGAAATACATTCTGATAGTGCAGAAGCAAGAGAAAAGGCTTTAAAAATGGGAGCTAATATTGTGAGCTTTGTTTTTTTAGGAAAATAATTCCATTAATTTGTTTTTGAATTATTCAAAATTATAAAATTACAAATCTCTTTTTTCTCCCTCAAGCCATCTTCGCATCATTACACTTTCAAATGTTGTTTGATGGGTTCCTCCAGCCAAAATATCTAAAAACTTATCCCACAGATTTTTTCGTCTGAAAACTCTTTTTTAAAGTTCGATAATGCTTTTAGGATTAAATGTTGGCAAGTATTAATAGGTTTTAGCATTTTGCATTTAACATCAGGAATTATTATGAGTACCGTTTTTCAAATAGCACATGTTGTTGAAAGTGTATATCAACGTATAATCTTTTTTATCAGCATTAATTTCACATATCCGAATGCTTAAATTATTAGGAAAAGAATAGTTTGTGATAAATAAAAAGCTCTCACTTGTTTTACAAGTGAGAGCTTTTTTTAATTGTGATAACAGAGAATTATTGTTTGATTAATTTTCCAATTTTAACTGTGTTAGTGTTATTTATTACTTTAAAAGTATAAATACCATTATCTAAATTAGAGATGTTAATTGTATTTAATTCGCTAGCTAAAAGTTGTTTAGCAACTAATTTACCTAAGGCATCATAAACTTCTAATGAAGAATTCTTAGTTAATTCACTAGTTAAGTTGATGTTTACAACACCATTATTTGGATTAGGATAAACTGAAATTAAATTTGCAACAGCTTCATTAATTCCTTACAAGCATTTACAGTAATCATTACAGTTGATGAAGCAACGCAAGCTGCTGCGCTAGAAACATTAACCGTATATGTAGAAGTAACAGTTGGAGAAACA
>JAYVIS010000287.1:0-9547 GCA_043769975.1 Bacteroidota bacterium | reverse complement strand
CCTGAAATAATATTTTTTGTTTCATGAAACGAAAATGCTGCTAAGTGACCAATTGAACCTAAAGGACGTTCTTTATAATAAGAGTCAATTGCTTGTGCCGCATCTTCAACTACAAACACGTTATATTTTTTTGCTAATGACATTATTTTATCCATATCGCATGCTATTCCAGCATAATGCACTGGTAATATTACCTTTGTTTTAGAGGTAATTAATTTTTCAATTTTATCAGCATCTATATTTGGATTTTCTTTCCCACTATCAGCAAAAACAATTTTTGCACCACGTAGAACAAAAGCATTAACCGTAGATACAAAAGTATACGAAGGTGCTATTACCTCATCACCTTCTTTTATATCCAACAATATAGCCGCCATTTCTAAAGCGCTAGTGCAGGATGTTGTTAGTAAAACTTTATTGAATCCATATTTGTTTTCAAAAAACTCGTGACATTTTTTTGTAAAAAAACCATCGCCAGATATCTTACCAGACAAAACTGCGTCCTTAATATATTCAGTTTCATAACCACTAAAATAAGGCTTGTTAAAAGGGATGTTGTTCATGTTTTAAAAATAGAATTGATTAAAACCGAATTATATATCTAATTTTTTTCATTATAATAATTTCCTTAAGCAATAAAATAATTTTCTTTATAAACGTATGCTGTTTCATCAATTAATTTCATATAATCACTGTACAAAATACTGATACCATCGGGCAACTTAATGTATTTTGTAACGTCAACTATATGCTTGTCGGTTATTGCATTTAAAACGTCTTTTAAGCTTACCTTTTCAAATGGCGTAACCCCAATTTTAGTTTGCACGGATGTTGCATATTCGTAATCTTCAGGATAATCGATACTTAAATTTACATACTTCACAAATGCTCTTTCATCCTTAAATTCAATGCATGCTTTTTTACAAGTTTCATCATTCAATACAAACCATGATAAATATTCACTTACAAAAGGATCTTCCATTTGCAAATACAATTTCCATAAATAACTTGTTTTAAATAATTCGGCACTTACACCAAACGGAACATTATTTACTCTCACATAATCCACATCTTGTTCCTGAAAAATAGTCACCATTCTATCCATCAAAACAGGATCGGTAAATGGATTGTCGCCAGTAACTCTAAATACGGCAGCTGATTTATTTTTTATGGCTACTTCCAATAAGCGGTCAATCACGCTTTCGGGATGACCTTGGTAAGTTGGTAAATTTTTATCTTTAAATAATTGAGCTAAAGGCTCATCCTCTAAAAGATAACTTGTTGCCAATTCGATATGAGTAATATTTTTACAATTTGCTTTTAAACGATTATATAACGAAACGATTGATTCATTTTCACCAAATGGTTTCATCACCTTTAGCTTTAAACGTTTTGATTTTAAACGTGCAATAAGCGCTGCTGTTACATTTTTTTTATCGAAACTATCAATTTCACTTTCAATAAATGTTTTGCCTTCATTGTCGCGTTTAAATACACCATTCCCTAAATATTTTTTAAATAAAATATTACGAAAACCTTTTTCTGCTTTTACAGGATGCTTCACAGCCTTACCTAATGTTTGTTCGTAGTGTGCAATTGTACTGACAAGTATGGCAAATTCATTTGGCTCCAAAGAAACCTGATAATCAAATTGCCTATCGTTACGATGAATGGTGATATGTTTTTCTAAATAACTACAACCTAAAGCCATTGCCATACAAGGCAAAATTTGAGTATCAAGACTATGGTCGGCAAAACCTGTTGGCAAGGCATACCTCGTTTTTAAATAATTTAGAGCTAATAAATTATGTTCATTTGGTTCGGTTGGGTAATTACTAAATCCGTGAAATAAACATTCAATGATTTCGCCAAATTGCTCAACTGCTTGTTTTATTTCATAATCCGTGCTGCATTGAGTTTCTAAAATAATTTTACAATCACCTTTATCTTTAATGTATTGCAAAAATAATTGATTCGTCAAATCGGTTCCATGGATTTTAACCAAACGGTAACCATAATGATAAGCTAAATCAAAGGACGCTTTTTCGAGTGTGCAAGGAATTAAATCCATTTCTATTTCCTTACAATACGCAAACAAAGTCTTCCATTGGGTTTCAGTAAACTCAGTATCTTTGTACAATTGATACTTGCTATATTCTTTGGTGCAAAACTCATTCACGTTCATCATTTGCACAGTAAAATAATCAGCATTTGCTTTTTTACTCGCTAAAGCTAACTGTTTAAGATAATCAAAATTACCTTGATGATTATAGGCACTTTCTGCAATTATTTTCATTTGAAGATATTTATTGTTTTTTTATTTGCCACATGGAATACGTTTCCATATGCATAAGTGTTTGTTCGCAACATTCCTTTTTAAGTAGCTATTTCATTATAGAGGATCTCTAAAAATTCATTTATCGAGGCGAACAAATTTTTGAAAATGCAGAATACATCGGTATTTGAGGCTTTCAAAAATATAGTTCAACGATGAAAAAGGGATTAATTAGAGGTCCGTTATAATTTAATTTTTAAAACTACTTTATGTAACTGTTCTGTTTTAATTCCTGGCAAATGGGCATCTTCTGGATATACCACAACAAAGTTATTTTTATTCAATAACAGGTTTGTAAAATCCTGATCATTATAAAGAACATAATCTTTTTCAAAATCAAATTCTCCTTCAACGTGTTTGCAATCATCCAAGTTTTTCCAACCAAATAATTCGGTACCTGCTATGATATAATGTATATCAATATATTTTTTATGTGCTTCCAATTTAGGAATTTCCTCAGCACTTGTGCCTGGCTTCGAAATAATTGCAAATAAATCGTCACCATCAATCTCTAATTTTCCTTCAGGCAATTGGCTTAAATTTTCTTTTTCCAAGAAAGCAAACGCTTTACCGAATAAGGGATGCAAGTTGATATACCTATTTTTGTTTTGTAATTCAGATAAAATCATATTATTTATTATTTTTAGGAGTAATTATTGCCCACTCCATTATTCCATTTCGCTCAAGCATAAACGAATTAATGTCATCATCCGTAAACTTCGAAGCCAATTCAAATTCTCTCATTTTTTTGAATGTACTTTTGCTATAAACTTTTCTAATTGTATGAGTATCTTTAAATACATCCTCAATTTCAACTGAAATTTTTTCATTATAAAGGTCATGTAATTCAATTAGAATATCACAATTAGGTAAATTTGCAACAGCTTCTTTTGTAAACAAGTCAATTTCAAAACCTTCACAATCCGAAAGCACTAAACCTCTTCCTTTAAATGGAAAATCCCTCAACGTTTCAGCACTACAAAATTCACCGAACTTCATATTTTTTTCAACATGATTTAAAATTGCCATTTGTTTACAAGCCAATAATGCCGTCTTGTTTAAGTCATATGCAAAAACGGTTGCCTCTGGTTTCCTCATCGCGAAACCAACGGCATAATAACCTTCAGCGCAGCCTATGTCTAATATTGAATCATAATTAGTCTGCAATAATTTCTCTATATCTTCATATAATTCTGATTCATAACTCCCTAACAATTTTGGATATAATGAGCTACCATGTGCAATAAAATCAGGATAAATCATCCCTTTAAATGGACCATTTAACACCTTCAAATCTTTAAAAATAGTTTGCATTTTTTGTTCTTTTTTAGAAAGTAAAAACTTCTTCTTTTCAATTTCTATTAAATTTTTCTCGAATTTAAAACGATAAAATACTTTATAGAAAAAATTTATTATTTCCCAAGTTATTTTAATCTCTACTAATTTTCTTATTATTTTTCTCATTTCTTTTTTCTTTTAACTACCTCTTCATAACATTCACAAATCAACGTTCCAATTGCTGATTCAGAATATTTTTCGATAGCTGATTTTCTAATTTTATTTTTATCGTAAGTTTTATAATTCTCATACATCCAATTCATTTTATGTTCTAAGTCAACACGATCACCAACTTTGCAAAGTAATCCGTTTTCATTCGTAATAAAATCTTTAGGTCCTCCAGAATCAGATGCAATTACTGGCAATCCTCTAAAAAAGGCTTCAACAAGTGTTAAACCAAAAGTTTCCATAAGTGAAGCGGAAACAACAACATTTGATTCATCCATTAACCTGAGTATTTCAATTCGTTCAAGTGAATCAATAAATCGAATCCGCTTTGATAAACCTGCCTTTTCAACACTTTCAATTAATCCTGTTTTTAAACCTCCCTTTCCCACAATTATTAAATGAACGTTCTGATTATTTTGAAACGAATTAATAAATGCATCAATCAATATGTCAAAACCTTTTCGCTCCGTTATGCCTCCGATAGAAAGAAAAGTAAATTCATTATTTGTAGCCTGGCTAGTTGGTTTTTCATTCAAAAACAAATCTGGCACCACATTTGGCAAAACTTTAAATTCCGAATTAAAATAAGAACTGTGTAGCTTTGAAGCAAAAGCACTTACACTTAAATTTAACAACGACTGTTGAACTATTTCCGTTGTTCTTTCTTTATCGGAATACGGTTCAAATATTCTCTTCCCGCCTTCAGCAAATGAGGTGTAATGTTCAGTGATTAAATATGGTAAGTTAAGCTTCTGAGACAAATAAAAACCAATGCTTGGCGTTAAATTATTGCAAACAGATTGGAGATGAATTAAATCGAATTCCCCACTTTCTTGCTGATATTTTTTTATCGTTTTTAAAACCATTGCATTTATTCTATTTAATTGCAAATGAAATAGTTTAAAAAAATGAAATGGAAACAAAGAATAATAATTTATTTGCAGGTAAGTAATATTATTTTCAATGACGATGTTTACAGGTTTTTTAAAAACATCGGTAAAAAATTGCTTCTTAGTTTTTACAACAACAATAAGTACAACTACGTCTACTCCTTTTTTTATTACAACCTGAGTTTGATCAATAATAAAACTTGCAACATCTTTTGTATCAGAGTACCAAGCCGGTATAATTAAAACTTTCACTAATGTATTGCTTTTATGTTACGAATAAATTGAGTGAAATTTTTATCAGAATCAAATCTTTCTAAAAACATGTGACGAGCTTCTTCCCTTTTTTGAAAACGTTTATCTGAATGGATATTATTTAAAATAGTAACAGCATCAGAAATTTTAAAATTTAATGGCAATAAATAACCACTATTTTCATTTACAATTTCAGCAGTTCCATTGATGTCTGTAGCCAATAAAGTAATGCCATAACTACAAGCTTCCATTAAAGCAACCGACAAACCTTCAATTGAACTCACATTAATAAAAACATCAATATGATTATTTTTATAAAACTCTAAAACATCATGGTTTGCTAAATCTCCTAAAAACTCAGTTTCTACCACTACACTGCTTTGTTTTAAAACAGCCTTATACTCTTCAATAATTTCATTTGGAATAAATCCTAAATGTACCCAACGCGTTTTAAATTTTAAGTCCTTTAACATTTCAGGAATTAAATGGATGCGTTTGTGAGGTGCAAATTTAGAACAGGAAACAATTGTAAACACTTGGTTGTTTGATGAACTAGGATTGACACCATTATTTTTTACACCCAAATAAGCCACTTCAAATTTATGTTTAAATTTTGGGTAAGTGGTACTCAAATATTTTTTTGCATGCTCCGAAATTAAAAACACGTTACTAACCTTTAATAATTTAAAATACTTAAATACATTTTTTTCAGGGTAAGCATAATCATAAACCTCAGCTTGATGGCCTCTGCTTACAAAAGATGGAATGATGTTTCTATCTTTTAAAATAGCTAAAAATAAGGCAGGATGATATAACCAATAACTGTAAAAACAAACCTGTTCAGCCTTTAATTGTTTGACTCTTAAAAATTCTTTTGTGGCATTAGCACATTCATAGGCATTATATAAACCAACGAATGACGATTTGACTTTTTTTAACCATAACACTTTATTAATCTTGGTATTAAAAAACTCAATACATAATACGTTTATTAAATAGGGCAAGGCAAAAATTAACCTCAATGCAGATGATTTATAATAAGTAGCATCATAAATATTTACTACCGTAACATTTTGAGGAACAGGAATTTTAATCGTACTAAAATCTCCTGGGAAAATATAAATTTTATCAAAGCTTTTAGATAAAAAAGGCATTTCGTGTTCGATATAATGCTCTAAAGCTTTATCGCAGGGAAAGGCATTGGTATATAAAAATAAACTGGACATTAATTAAATGATTATAATTCTCAATTGAAATTATACTTTTTACAAACTCTTAGCTTCAATTTGTTTTACTATTTCATTTATTGGTCTTTCAATTGCATATTTCATAAACCATTCATATCCTTTTTGTCCCATCTCCTTATACTTAATAGGATCATTTTTCAAATCATTAAATGCGTTAAGAATTAATTCAACCGTATTTGCGGACACCATAGGATAGAGCTCTGGATAATGTGACTTAAAATCCTCATCATTTCTATAGCCTAAAAATGGTTTTTTAGAACATAGCATTTCATAAACAGAACCATAAGAAAGCCAAGAATTACCCACTTCACCAATTCCCATATCTGCAATTGATAACCAAACCATTACATTTTTTCGTTCCATTAAAGGCAACCATAATACTTTTTCTGAAATCCCTAATTTGATAACCAATTGTTTACTGGCCTCAATATCCCAGCCATATTCAAACATAATTAAAAGAGATTTACATTCTTTATTCTGATTTACAAATTCAGCATATGCCCTAATGATTTTATCATTTGCTTTAAAATGAAGTGAATCAACATGAGTTTTCCATACATGCCTGCTATGGTGGAAAAAAATTAAATCATACTTTTCTCTAATTGACCGAGAAGGTATGTATTCAGATGTTTTAATAAAATTTTGCTCATTATATTGTGCAGGAAAAATATAGGGTGCATTAACAAAAACTCTATTATTCTGTAATCCTAATTCATCAAAAAAAATTTCATTTTCGGCATTTGTTTTATCGAACATGATACAGCTAGTATTTCTTGCTCCACTTCTTTGTTGACGACTACGCCACCACGATCCAATTTCATATCGCTTAGGCGGAAAGTGTTTAAACTTATAATAACAATGATGAAAAATATCACCACCATGAGGAGTGAAAATATCCAATTTCATTTTTGCTTTTTCGAAAAAAGCTGGAATCAAATCCGTTCCAATAAAAAAATCATAACCTTCTAAATCTTTTTTGATTTTCTCTTTTGTAATAGCCCAAACACCCACATTATACCAATCTAATTGGTGAACATAGCTTGGTAATTCATTTTCATAACTATCGCCTAAAGGCAAAAAATGTTCAAATTCGTCCAATAAAAATAAATGAGCATCATAATTTAATTCACGAAGATTTCTCACAATTGAAAACATGGCGTTATTCATATTTCCAATACAAGCTATCCTTACTTTTTGTTTCTCCATTATAAATTTTCTACAATTTTTTTATTCGGATAATTAATTAAAACACCCATGCCTTGCTTTTGATACACCACTAAACTACCGACAGCAACAGCATTAGCTTTTCCTATTTTGATGCCATCAATAATATGTTGTTCATTCCCAACCCCGCCATGTGCTATAACAGGAACTTTAGAAATTGATGTGACCAATTTTATCAAGTCTAAATCTAATCCCTTCCATGTGCCTTCATTATCAACACTGGTAATTAAAAGTTCACCCACACCAGCCTCTTCTAATTTCTTGATCCATTCTTCAATCGTAGCTTTATGTTTGGTATTTGCCGAATTTGAAACAAGTTGATTTTTACCAAAAAAATTCTTCTTCACGTCTATCACCCCAATTACTGCTTGTGTTCCATAAACAGTAGCTATTTGAGAAATTAAATTTAAATTTGAATGGGAGGCTGTATTTATCGCTACTTTCTCAATACCAATATTAAATATTTTTTGTGCCTGTTCAAACGTTTTTATTCCTCCGCCATAAGCTAATGGCATAAAACATTCGTTTGCTATTTCCGCCAAAAGTTTATAATTAGGTTCAGTATTTTTTGGTGAAGCTTCAATATCTAAAAAAATTAACTCGTCAACTTCTTTTTCATTAAAAATACGAACCGTGTTAATAGGATCTCCAACATATTTTGGATTTTTAAAATTGATTGTTTTAACTAAACCATTTCCTTTTAATAATAAACAAGGTATTATTCTATTAAAAAGCATAACAATTAAATATTAGCAAAATTAGAAAGTAATTGCATACCATATTTGTGGCTCTTTTCAGGGTGAAATTGAGCACCAAAAACATTTTCATTTTGAATGGCCGAATCAAATTCGTAACCGTAATTAGTAGTTAAGATTGAATTAATAGGATTATCACACTTAACGTGATATGAATGCACAAAATAAAAACGAAATTCATCTGTAAAATTTTTAGTTAAAACACTTTCTGTTTTTTTTGCAACTAAATTCCAACCCATGTGAGGAATTTTCAAATCTGAATTTTCCTGAAATTTAAATTTAATTGTTTTTGCAGGCACAAAATTCAACCCTTTCAAAACACCCTCTTCACTCGACTCAGTTAATAATTGCATCCCTAAACAAATACCTAAAAACGGTACTTTTTTTTCTTTTGCCATATAGGTTAAAACAGGACGCAGATTCAACTCATCAATTTTTGAAATTGCTGCATCAAATGCACCAACACCTGGTAATAAAATTTTTTCTGCTTTTTCAATTTCATTGATGTCTGAGCTAATAACTGATTTAACACCAATCCGCTTCAACATGTTTTGAACCGAGCCTAAATTTCCCATCCCGTAATTAATTATCGTTATCATTTATCGTAATTTACTGGGAAACAATATTTCATATAAAAACTCTTAGGCACCAAATTTGACTTATATAGAACAGCAAAAAAAGGACGTAATCGTTCGAATCGTTTTTTGTATGTAGGAAATTCATACCAGTATTTTGGCTTAGCGCTCATCACTTTTTCATAATCCTGATCGCTAAAATTCATTCGTTTTTTAATGTAATCAACCAAACCTTCTTCAATGAAAGGTGGGGTCTCATAATATTCTTTTATCGCCTCATCTCTATTCATTTTTCCATTCCGTACTTTTGCCGCCAAAGTATTATTGCGATAATCTATATCAAATTTCTGAGGAAAATATACACTATGACTAAATGCCGTCATTCTATTTTCCAAATGATGTCCGCCATAATCTTGCCAACCATACTTCTCCTTCAGTAATTTTTTCGCATCTTCCTTATTGTAGTTTAAATACCAATATGGCCTTATTTTTTTTATTTTCTTAACTGCAATCCATTTCATAAAGGTCCAAAATGGCATATTTGGAAATGTTTTAAGCTTCAATTTTCCAAACTGTTTATGAATAGAAGCAATATACTTACCATCAAAATAATTTTTGCCCAATGGTGAAATTCCTTCTTCAATAAATGAATGGCCTTCTAAAATATATTTTACTCCAAACTTATCAGCTGCTCTATACATAGTTTCTGCTAGAGCTATATCGGTGCAAGCATCTAATTCAGATACATTTGCTAAAAAAAATG
>JAYVIS010000286.1:0-9754 GCA_043769975.1 Bacteroidota bacterium | reverse complement strand
TGACTGGAAACATGTATTTGTTGCTCCCCATCAGTACCTAGAACACCGCTATAAAGAAGAGTGGGATTATGAACTGGAGAATGATTATGAATTACCTGATGATATTAAAGCACGCTTTTTAAATTCATCAGCTGAAGCATTTATTGTTCGCGAACATTATTTACAATGTTTACGTAAAGGATTAAAACCCCAATTAGTTTTAGATCATTCTCTTGATGATCATTTTGGCCGTATTAAAGATAATGCCGCAGATTTTGATGAGGCTTTCGAATTGTTTGATTTATTGCAGCCTGAAGTGGCGTATCGTGTAAAGCAGTTTTCTAAATGTATTAATGCAACTAATAATTATACAGATTATCAAACTCAGACCTACACAAGTAAGTTACGCCGCAGACTAATTGGCTGGTTTGTTGAATAATATTTTCCATTTATTATTTAAATTTTCTTGATTAATATCAGTTTTTGAATTGTTTATTATTAATAATTTTACTCATGAAATTTTTAATAATTATCAGCTGTATATTTATAATGAGTTGTAATGGATGGAAACACACTAACCAATTCAACTATTCAGAATTAAACTGCGTAAACTTCGAAACTAAAATTAATAATGATAGCAATTACATATTAGTAGACGTTAGAACTCCAAAAGAATTTAAAAATGGTCATATGAAAAATGCTATAAACGTGAGTTACTTTGGATTAACATTTACTGATAGCATAAAAAAACTTAATAGAGAAAAGTCGATTTACATGTATTGCCAAACTCAACACAGAAGCCCATTAGCATCTAAAAAAATGAAAAAACTAGGCTTTAAAACTATAATTGACTTAAAAGGTGGCTTTATGAAATGGGAAAATAAACAAATGCCGATAACAAAATAAATAATTATTTATTAAAGATCTGTAAATATCCAGTATATGATTTATCCATTACTTTTAAAATAATGAAATAAGTACCATCCATTAATTTATCACCCGTCCAATTATTTGCATAGTTTTCTTTTTCATAAACTAATTTCCCCCAACGATCAAATATCTTTAAATTATTTGATGAAAAGAATTCAAGATAGGTAATTGCCAAAACATCATTTACTTTATCTCCGTTTGGAGTCATAACATTTGGAAGTATGATTTCAGCAGGTATAACTGTGATATCCTGACATGTTGTATCTCTACATCCATTTGCGGTTTCTATAGCAAGGCAAACATTATATGTGCCTGGAATATCAAATATGGCGGATGAATTTTGTGCGATAGAAAATGTATTTGAAATTACAGACCATAACCAGTTATTTACAACTGAACCGATAATGGTAGTTTGGTCAGTAAAAACGATGGGCTGCTTAATCACTACTGGATTTGGATTTGAAGAAAAATTTGCAATAGGTTTTGGATCTGTATTAACAACCAAATTTACTGGTGCAGACACACAACCATTATTAGAGGCTGTTATTACATAGGTAGTTGTGATTACCGCTCCTGAAGTATTAGAAATAGTATCAGTAATTGTATTATTTGAACCACTCAAACCATTACCACTCCAACTTAAAGTACTCGTTGGAATACAAGAACTTAAGTTCACACTAAATGGAATATCAGAACAGGCAATAACAGGATTAGGAGTAGCAGAAACCGTTGGAGTTGGAATAATAGCAATTGTAGCCGATGTTAAACCTGAAGCAACGGAATTACCGCAAGCATCAACAACAGTTGGCGGAGGAACAGTTAAGGTTCCACTTGTTGCGCAATAGGTTGGACAACCAGGAACGTTAAATGTAAATGTTTTAATAGATATACCAGCCGAACAACCAGCAGCAATTCCTGTAGTATAAGTTGTTGTTGTCCAAGGATGAGAAATTGTATAAGGTGGCACACCATATCTAATATACACAGTACCCGTAACATTACAAACATGAGAACACATTGTTAATGGCGCAACTTTCCAACTACCAGTAGTTAAGCCTGATTCTGGAGAATGACCTTCAACATAAGCTTTTAAAGGATAACCAGATAATGGATTATGATCAATATATAAGGTGTTACATCCTGCAACTCCTAATGTATAGGTACGTGAAATTCTGGTTGATAAATAAAGTGTTTGAGTAGAACAAGATTGTGGAAGGCAACATAATAAAGGCGATTTTAAATCTTCATTCGATAAATAAGCAGTACCAGCCAATGTTGCGCCTGGCGCACTAAGCACAACAGTATAGGCTCCTGATTTACCACATTTCGTTCTAAAAAGCATACTTCCATGAGTTTTATTAGCTCCTCCAAAAGGCTCAGCATCAAAACTACCACTCACAAAAAAACCAGTAACAGTAATCATTGCTGGAATAGTAACTAATATACTATCTGAACCATAAGCTGGCAAAACACAAGATGGGATTTTTGGTCCAACATAAGTTGAAGTTGGTCCAGTAACTAATGGATCAATTGTTATAGGATAAACTCTTGATGAATTAGTAATCCATAATTGAGGAACAATAATTTTAAGCTTTTGAATACCATTTTTATTTTCTAATTGATAAGCTGCTAAACAACGGTTTCCAACTGCATCAAAACAATAAGCTGAATAAATTTTTCCAATTTCAGTATTATCATTTGAGGTTAATGATAATTCTCCTTCCCAACCTTTTTTACCTTGACTCCCAAATTGCATATCAAAATCAATTTTTGAACCTTGAGGTAATTTAATATCTTCTTCAATGATTAAATCAGTTGTTAATGATGTTAATGGCGTTTTTAAAACATAATTATACTTTACACTCGAAAGTTTAAAATCAAACACTTTATCTATTCCTGGCAAAATTTCGGATAGAACTAAATGAGTACTATCTTGAATAATGTTTACAGCTTTTGTTGATAAACCATTTATTTTTACATTATTACTATAAATGATTTCTGAATTTTGATTAACCTTCACAACAGCTGAACCATTGCGTTTTACAGTTACAGGACAAATTTGTTTAGTTGCCTCAAAATCTCCTTCAGAAGTAATTGTAGGATTTAGATCAATAGGTACTAATTTTTTATTTGCATTAAGATAATTGATAGGCAGTTTAGAATATTCAATTATAATTTTTCCATCAGGCTTTTTATAGGTACTAGAAAACCAAGTCCTTTTTGATTCGTCTTCAATCCATAATTTTCTATCAACCATTAACCTCGAAGGTTCTGAATTCATTGAAACATTTTTGGTTAAAGAAGCACTAACATTACTTCCTTGAGAAAAAAGCTGAATGCTACAGAAAACTAAAATTCCACTAAATAGGTGGCTAAACTTACTTTTATTCGAAATCATATCTACAATTATTTTACAATAATTAAAGATATTAAAAAAAACAATAAATGCAAATTTGCTCACTCAATGATCAAAGAAGTCATACTTAATGACCCCACAAGAAGCTTGTCATTAAACAACTTAATCGATTCAGATTTTTCTTTTAATGCAAGAGAATAAATTAGTGGCAAATAATGTTCTGGGGTAGGAACAGCTAATTGTATAGCACTACCTTGTTTTTCGTAATCAATAATAGAATGAATATCTCCTTTAATAAGCCAAGTATTAATTTTTTCTCTGGCTTCAATTGCCCAATCAAATCCGTAATTAATTTTATTCAAATTTTTAAAATCAACTAAGCCTAAATTATGGATTATGTTACCACTACCAATAATTAAAATTCCTTTATTACGTAATGCGCTCAATTTTTTTGCTAGTTCAAAATGGGATGAAGCTGGCTTTGTGTAATCTATACTTAATTGAATCACTGGAACATCTGCCTTAGGGTATAAATGTTTGATAACACTCCATGCCCCATGATCAAGTCCCCATTTTTCATCTAATTCAACCGCGATAGGTTTTAATAATTCCTTGGTTTCTTTAGCTAAAACAGGACTTCCATGAGCAGGATATTGAACTTTAAATAATTCATCAGGAAAACCACCAAAATCATGAATCGTTTTTGGCATTTCCATTGCGGTAACCTTTGTTCCATTAGTAAACCAATGTGCAGAAATACAAAGTATGGCATTTGGTTTTGGTAATGATTTTGCAATAGTTCTAAATCCATCAACGAACTCATTCTCTTCGATTGCATACATTGGGTTTCCATGTCCTAAAAACAAAACAGGCATACGTTCTGTATTTGGAAACTGATTGGATAATTTTTCTAAGTCGTTTAAATTTGAAATCATGGTTGTTAATGGGATTAAACTTAGTGATTTTAAAAATGTTTTTCTGTCCATGATTATTCTCTAAAACAAACTTAACCTCAAGCCAAAGCGGTAAAATAAATCTATTTTTTTTGATTCATTAATAGCAGTTCCAATATCAAAACGAAATACTTTAATAATTTTATCAATGCCAACATAAACCTCATTATAACTTCCTGTATCTGTTATAACACCATTAATACCGGCAATTTCATAAAACTTCGTTTTCCGTAACAAAGGAATTTTTCCTATAAAAAATCCTCTGAAATTATGAGATGCGTGATATTCTATAAATTTTGTATTTGTACTTAATGTATAATAATTCAAATTATGAAACTCGGAGATTTGATCACGTGTGGTATAAAATGATAATTCGGAACTTGGTTTATTCATTAAAAAGAAAGTTTGGTTACCATTGAAATGCTTATAATCAACAAAGTTCATTCCATTTGTATTAAAAAATGCGCCACCAACTACATCAAATTTAAATAATCCTAAACTTCTTAATTCAATATCTTTACCAACACCCAATTCTAAATAATCATAATTAAAGGCAGATGTATTTACAGACATTCCTTTTTTGTAGGCAAAAGAAAATTCCGGCCATTTAGTTTGTAAAATGCGTTTAAAGGTTGGGAAGGTTTCGTATTTGGCAAATGGTATTAATTTAAAATTTAATTTAAACTGAACTAACTGTTCGGGCTTAAAGGCTTCTGTTGTGCTATATGCACCATCATTTACAACAGGATTGTTTGATGTAAAATGTTTATTTTCATCACCATAAAAATAATTAAAACTGTTGTTTAATAATGCCTCTCTCCCAATAAATTGAAAATCAACATTTGAACTTAGTCCATTTACTAATTCATGATTATAATTAACCCGTAACATATCTTTCTGATATAATTTCATATAATTACTTTTATCAAGCAAAGTGTAAGCGGAATTAAGTAAAGTTCCAATTGGGTCAAATTCATTAAATTGTTTCATAGTCCGCGACCCCGTAAACATAATATTTTGATTATTTTTTGGATTAAAAAACCAAAAAGCATTGGCGCCTCCACTCCATTTATAATTATCGAAACCATAATGCGCTCTTGCCGAAATCCCTCTAGCAACTCGCGTTTCTTTATTTCTATGAGAAAATGAACCTGACACATTAACATTTGTTCCTTCAACTGTATTATAGGAAACCATATTTAAAAAAGAATTGGTTGTAAAATAAGTTCCTCTTATATCATTTCTTTTACTTATTCCGTCAATACCGATACTCAATTTACTATCAGCTTTTGAAACTGAATCTTTATATTGCTTACTGTCCATTTTTTTTAACGTACTATCACCTTTTTGATAATAGGTTGATTCTTCATTAGACAATATTGCTGGCCGAGTAGTTGTCCAGAATGTAGTATCTTTTTTATTGGCTTTATCTTCAATTTTAAAAATTTCATTATTAAAATATTTCTTCGGAAACGTTCTATTTACTTGATAATTCGAAATGGAAGCCGTGCTCAAATCATTTGCTCCAAAACCAAAAAATTTAACATGGCTATATATTTGCATTTGCACAGGAGCCCAAATGCTATCATTTACTTTTACCATTTCTTGTTTTATATGCACTGTATCAGCAAATTCAATTTGAGCGTCTTTTGTAATATATAAATCGCTCGAATAAATTTGATAATTATCACCTTCATTAATATAAATCTGACCATGGAATAGTGGATCACCTTTTCTTCTTGGCATAATTTCTATTTTATGGATTGGTTTATTATCAACATAAAATGTACCCAAATATTTATACTTATAACTCAACAAAGAGCCAGTAGCTAAAGGAGATACAAACGGTCGCTCAGAATAGTTAAACATTTTAACTGAAGGTTCATAAAAATTTACAAACACATCCTCTACTCTATTCCAACTAAAGCCAGTTTTCTGTCCAGCAACTTTACTGGCAATCATTTCCTCTTTTTTCTTATCAGGTTTTTGCATGCTATATTTTGCAACAGACTCCGACATAAAAATAATTCCTAAATTATTAGAATCAGGCAATGATTTTTTATTTATAAAAAAAGGTAATTTTTTAGGAATTTGTAAAAGACGAATTGTGCTTTTCATATAAACATCAGCAGAAAATGATTTTGTTTTATCATTGTTTCGCTCTCTTTGTTTAATGGCTTCGCGCATAATAGCATAAGCAGGATCTTTAGCATTACTTTTTACAACAACTTCTTGTATCAAATAATTTTCCGATTTCATAATAATATTTAAATCAGAAGTTGAGGTATTGATGTCTAATTTCTCTTTATGTTTTACATAACCCAAGGTTTGAAAAACCAAAACGATATCCTTGGCTTGTTTAACCGTAATTACAAATTCACCATCGGCATTTGCTGTTGTACCAATAGTTGTTCCTTCTAAAAAAACATTTACAAACGGTAGTTCTGTTTTTTTCTCATCAATTATTTTTCCTTTTATGGTAATGTAATTTTCTTTTACTCCTAAACTTCTCATTATAAATGCCATATTAAAAGCCTGTTCTTTATACTGTCCATTTCTCCCAGAAGCGCCTCCATGGCCACCATCCATATTAGTTTTAAATAACAATAAATTGGTATCTGTCTTTAATTCTCTAATTTTTGAAACCCATTTAGCAGGTTCCCAATAACCAACTTGCGAATCGTTATAACCTGCTGTTGCTAATATATCAGGGTAATTTGTTTTAATCACATTTTCGTATGGTGAATACGATTTCATATATTGGTAATAATCTTTTTGCTTGGGATTACCCCACTCTTCAAATTCAAAAGTTGTAAGCGGAAGTGTTTCATCAAGCATCGTATTTATCACATCTACAAAAGGAACATTTGCCACAACACATTTAAATAAATCGGAGCGCATATTTGTAACCGCACCCATTAATAGGCCGCCAGCGCTTCCTCCATTAATGGCTAATTTATTTTTGTTAGTATACTTTTGGTTAATTAAATAGTCTGCGCAATCTATAAAATCATAAAATGTATTTTTTTTGTTAAACAATTTTCCGTTTTCATACCACTGATTTCCTAAATCATTACTGCCTCTTATATGCGCAATGGCGTATACAAAACCTCTGTCGATATAGCTAATGGCTCCAGCATCAAATCCTGCTGAGTTTGGAGCGCCATACGAACCATAACTATACAAAAAACAAGGATTATTTCCATTTAATTGCAAACCCTTTTTATAAACCAATGTTATTGGCACTTTTGAACCATCACGAGCATCTGCATAAATCCGAATGGTTTCATAATTATCTTTATTAAATGTTCCTAAAATAGTATCAGCTTCAATTAACTCTTTCTCTTTCGTATTTAAATTATATGAAAATGTTTTTGATGGATTGGCCAAATTAGAAAAACTAAAATGAATTGAATTTGTTTTATTGTAATCATAATCCTCAAATCCAGATGAAACTTCATAAATAGTTAATCCTGTATTTAATATTTCTGATTCTTTGGTTTTAAGATTAATAATTCTGATTCTATTTTGAGCATTTTCTTTTTCTTCAACAATCATAAAATCCTTAGTATAATTAACATCTTCTAATAACACATTTGGATTATGTGGAATTATATCAGTCCAATATTTTGGCAATGGTTGATTAATTTTTGTTTTTGCTAACCTAAAATTTAGCGCATTTAAATTCGTCATAATATTAAACTCATCTCCCGATATATGCTGCAAACCATATATAACATTAGGATCTCTTTTTAAAAACAAAGTTGGTTTAGTACTTGTGCCATCAGCATTGATATACCAAAATTCGGTAGATTTAGTTTTATTTAATCCAATAAAAATATATTTTTTGGAAATAGAAGTTGATAAAGCAATTTGATATGTTTTATCTAATTCTTCAAAAACCAATTCATCTAACGAAACAGGATTACCAATAATATGTTTATAGAGTCTGTATTCTCTAATTGTTTTTTCTTCTGGTTTTGTATAATAAACTGTTTTATTATCCTGAGCCCAAATTAAACTCATAACGTTTTCTAGCTTTTCAGAAATATAAATACTATCATTATCAATACTCTTCAAAAAGTAAGTACTGACACGATTACCCTTATTATCAATTCCATAATATAACAACTGCTGATTTGGACTAATTTTAGTTCCAGTTACGTTCACATAATGCTGCTCTTCAGCTAATTTATTTACATTTAAAACAATAGTCTCTTTTTGAAATTCTTCTATCGTGTCTTTTTTTCTACAAATGATTGGGTAATCTTTTCCTTTTTCGTAACGATTATAATATAAATAACCTTTATTCAAATTGGGACGAGAGGTGTAATTTTCTTTTCGTCGTGATTTAAATTCATCATACAAAATCTTTTGTAAAAAATCGCTTTGCTTCATAACATGGTCTGCATAAGCATTTTCAGCATAAAGATAATTTATTACTTCAGGCGAATTTTTATCACGAAGCCAAAAATAATTATCAATTACCGTATCATTATGAATAATAAGTTGATTAGGATGCTTGTTGGCTTTAGGAGCAACAATATCATCAGTTTGCGAAAATGAAGTTTGAACAGCACATATTAATAAAAAAAGAAAATATTTAAAATATGGCATATTTGGTTTTAAAATGAGACGCTTAAAGCTACTAAAAAGTTACAATGATTATGCGTTAAAACTTCACAAATTATTTCAAGCTATTTTGCTTCACTTCTTCCAATAATTGGTCTTTTGCCTTTATTTTACTTTTGATATGAATAAAATTTCCCTTTCCAATTTCGGCAATGCTTTTTAAATTTTTCATCGCTTCTTTATCTTCGCCAAATGCAATTGTTGTAAGTTTAACTTGTTTATTTCCTTGTTTCGTAACATAGGTTTGTTGGTCTTCAGGGTCAAATCTAAACTTGCCATCCGTTGCCAGCATTATTTGATTATTTCCGCCTTCGATGTAATTTTTTAAAGCAACATCTAAACTATATAAAACAGCTTTTTTTCCTTTCGTTATCCCTTTTGCTTTTAATAAATCAACCACTGCATGCAAATCATTTTTATCAGCCCCACTAATTCCATTTCTTAATGTTCTAACAGAATCAGCATAGGTTATAAATGTAATTTTATCAGTTTCTCTTAGGGCATCAATTAAATAATGTAAAGCATATTGCATCACTTTTAATTTGCTGGTATCTTTCATTGAACTTGAAACATCAACCAAAAAAATAATATTATTTGGTTTGTACAAATCCTTATCTAATTCATTTTTATTTACTGGCTTTGTAACTATTGGTGTTAGTGTTTTTGTAGGAGTAACTGTTTGACTTGGAGGCGGATAATTAGTTTGATTACCTGTATTGTCAGGCATTTTATTAGAATTATCTTTTGGTTTTGTTGGCAGATTGACAGCAATTGGTTCAATCGTTTTAACGCCGGCATTGTTTGGTTTCTTGAAATAAAAACAGGCAGTTTTATCGTCAAATTTTATTGATTTTATATTACCTGATAAGGTTATTTTAAATGGCAAACCATCAGCACTGGTAAT
>JAYVIS010000285.1:0-9951 GCA_043769975.1 Bacteroidota bacterium | reverse complement strand
TCTTGAACAATTTTTCCAAAAACATCATTAATAATATAAGAAAGTGATTGATTTAATTGATTAGCAATATATATAGTGAAGTTATTTTTACTAGGATTTGGATAAACACTGAATTGTGAAGTTGGTTTTTTTGTTTCATTTAATCCAACAATTGAAGTATTATAAGTATTGTCTCCTTGTAATATGAAAATACCATTTTGCATATCGCAAGCAATAATTATTTTGCTTGGTAAATATGGGTATGCTCCCCAATTTCCACGATAAGCATTAGTTGTGAAATTATCATTTACACCATGTTGTGGGTGGGTATCAAAAAATCCATAAACTGTTGAAACTGATGGAGTAGATATATCATACAAATATATACCATCTTGATAAGTACTTAACCAACACCATTTATTTCCAACAATATAAGGGTTATGAGCTGTTGCTCCAAAATGTGAGCGAACAGTATCAACTAAAGAAATGCTTGTTATGTTTGAAACATCAATAACTTTTGCAGGTAAGCCAGTTGGAACCTCATCTGCAAATACCATTGTTTTTTTATTTGAAGTAAGCCAAGAACTATGGTTATAACCAGAATAAGGATAGCTTGTAAATGAAGATAATAAAGAGAATGTGTTGGTAGACAATAATTTCACAACAAATAATCCTTGTCCTCCACATGAAGCGAAAATGGTATCATTGTTTACATACATATCATGCACATAACCAATGCTTGGAACATCTTGAGCTAGCTTTCTAATTAATACCGGTACTGATGGCGTTGCAAGACTATAAACATGCATACTTTCTGTTCCGCCTCCAAGTGGTGTTACACCACCACAATATAATTTATCTTTATCTACAAATACGGTGTGTGCCCTTTCAAAATAAGAAGTGCCTTCATACACCACATGAACTGAATCTGGTAAATATTGCATATCAATAATTTGAAAACTATTTGGAGGAGAATCGTCACTCACGATATAACAATAATTTTGATACGTTTTTAATTCACGCCAAGTGCATCCATTTTTTTTCGCTTTAACTGAATCACTTATTACTGGGGCAGTTGGGTTTGTAACATCTATGAAATAAGTTTTACTGCTTGTGCCAACTATTGCATATTCTCTGTTTTTTGATGATTGAAACCATCCCCAACAACCTGAATACTTTCTTCCATCCGAACCAGTTGAGTCTGTTTCAGGATCAATATGCGCAAGTAAATTCACATTTAAACTTGGGTAAACTTGAGCATTAACATTTAATGTTGAACAAAAAATAATTGCTAGAAATAGTAATTTGAAATACATTTTTTAAGTTTTTTAGTTATGGCAAGATACAAAAAAAACAGATTGTGAAATAATTGTTTTTAATATATAAAATCGAATAAAAGAATTAAATTTTTAATTTTACAATATGGATTTAAAAAATATTACTGAAAATGTTGTTGCTATTGCGCGCGAAGTTGGTGAGTTTATTAGAAGTGAAAGAGTTAATTTTAATTATGATAAGGTTGAAATTAAAGGGCTGAATGATTTAGTTAGTTATGTGGATAAAACTGCAGAAGAAAAGATTGTAGAAAAGCTTAAACCTTTAATTGATCAAGCTGGTTTTATCGTTGAAGAAAATACAATTTCTGAAAAAAAAGAATACAATTGGATTGTTGATCCACTTGATGGCACAACAAATTTTGTTCACGGAATTCCTAGTTATGCAATTAGCATAGCTTTAGAATATAAAGGTGAAATAATTAGTGGCGTTGTTTATGAAGTGTCGCGTGATGAATGTTTTTGGGCTTATACAAATAGTGGCTCTTTTTTAAATGGAATACCAATAAATGTTTCAAAACAAAAAAAACTTTCAGAAAGTTTAATTGCAACAGGATTTCCGATTTATAATTTTGAAAAAATTAAACCTTTTTTAATTTGTTTAGAGTATTTAATGAGAAACACACATGGAGTAAGAAGGATAGGAGCAGCAGCTGTTGATTTATGTTATGTTGCTTCCGGACGGGTTGATGCTTTTTTTGAATACAATTTAAATCCTTGGGATGTTGCCGCAGGAGCTTTAATTGTTAAGGAAGCAGGAGGAACAGTTTGTGATTTTAAATTAAATAATAACTGGTTATTCGGAAAAGAAATTATTGCAACAAACACACATATTAAAATTGAATTTGAAAATTTAATTAGTGAAAAGTTTAGCTTAACTTAAAATTTAGAACGAAGTCTAGTTTTCCCACGTTTAGGAGCAAAAAATTTGCCAACTGTAATTTGAATGCCCATATAGGAATCCTTTTCTTTGTCACCTCTTTGAGCACCATTTCCACTGCCATCTGGCGCAGTAGCTCCTGGAATACTTCCTTTACTTGGATCTGCCATTGTAAGTGAAGTCGAACCATATGCTTGTTCTAATAAAAACTTGTCATAATAAACAGTACTAACGTCATCAATATAATCAGTAAAGGTTTTTCGGTAATTAACTTCAATACCTACACACCATTCTTTTGATAAAATCATCCTGTAAGCTACCCCCATTGGTATAGAAACTGCAACTCTTTTATATTGTTTCGGTCCACCTGGTAAACCTTGACCTTCGGTATGCAAAGGTTGTAACTTAGTCCAAGCCCCAGTAATAGGATTCCTTCCTTTTGGATTAAAATAAAAAGCTCCAATTCCAATAAAGCCAATAAATTCGAAAGCACGAGATTTTTTTCTACGCCCCATTGTTTTAGCTATTCCATAATGATGACCAACTTTATTTGAAAAAATAGATAGTTCTAATCTGGTTGCTACCTCGAAAATATTTGATTTAAAATTTAAATTTCTATTATTTCGAAATGGTTCTGTTGTTAATTTGTCATCACCAGCTACAACTAAATAATTAAAGCTACTATGCCAATTAACATTCTTTAAAAACTTGTATCGATATGCTAAACTAATTGCTGGACGAGTTAGTTTGAATTCTAAATCAACTGGACTGAAATCTGTCCCAATTTTATTTAAACCACCTAAATCCCCTAAAAATTGTGAAGCACCAATTTGAATAATTAACTCCTTTTTATACCTTTTCCAGTCATTAGCTCTTGAAAAACCTTGTGAAAAAATACCATTTACACTTAGTAAAAGTATAAAGACAGTTAAAAATATGTTTAGTCGTTTATTCAAAAAAAATACACATTGTTGATTCAAGAACTCAAATATAGGTAATTTTTGGCCAAATGTTAACTTAAAATGGTTACTAAAATGTTAAAAAACAGGATGTTAATTACCTAAATCTTCGTTGTTATAATACAATTTGTAAAATTTGAGCCCTTTTTCTTCGTCATAACCCTTTTCTACATAATCGTGTCTGCCATGCACGTAAATATGAAAATTCTTATCGAGCTTCACCACACTTTTCATAAATTTTTGATTTTTCTTAACGGCAGTTGGTGAAACTTCAAAATCGTCAATTGCAGTTAAATCCATTTTATCATTATAGGTTTTTCTATAATCAGTAAAGGCTTCTTTTATTTCAGGTTGAGCTAAAACTTCATTTTCAAATTCTTTTAAATTAAAATTATCTTTTTCTTTAAAAAAACTGGTACTCTTATTAAGCATCATCATTTGATCTTGCTTAGTAACATTATTGTTTTCTGTTAAAACTTCTTCGCAAAATCCTTTACATGTTTCAATAAAATTATTGGTATGGAAATAAGCATTTTGTTTCATCTTCGTATTTAAAAAATCTTCAACCCAATAAAATGCACAATCTGCAATTTTATTGTTCGTGTCTACAATACTTATTTTAAATCCATCTTCTTTATTTGTATTAAAAATAATACAACCTTTATCAAGTTTATTAATATTAATACCATTATCACATTCAACATCAAAATTATCTAAATGTTGAAACACTTTTAAATAGGTGTCTTTATTTTCTGTTTTAAATAAACCAACAGCGTCAGTTAATTCACCATCCACCATGCAATCTTTAAAATAGCAAACATAAAATTCGCCTCCTTTAATTTTCGGGTGCATAGATTGATAATGCAAATGTTCAGCAATTTTTTTACTGCTTTCAATAAATGAAGATTGTGAATTAAAAATATCTTGAACGTAACCATTAACATCATGGTAATGCATTTCGTTTTTCGATTTAAATTGATAATAAATATCCGTTTTAAATGGCGAAGTTAAATATCGCATAACGGTGTCTTTCAAAAAATCATCTGAAATTTCAATGCGTTTTTCACTAAGAGTTAAGTCTTCTCCTAAACCTTTATTTCCAACAAAGTGTATCACAAAATGTGTTAATTGAGAACGGGTAAAATCTATCATGGTACAAAAATTGTATTAAATTTATAAAAAATAAAAATAGTGTTTTACTATTGTCTAATTAATTTCAACTATTAACAAACTTTAAACAATAATTAATGTTACTAACGGACAATTTCCGTTATAACAAATAACACTTACGTTAATAAAAATAAATAGATTTGTATATGATCCATAATAAAATTTTAAAACCGGTTTTACTTTTTGTAGTAATTAGTTTAAGTTCATTTTCTGTTTACCAATTTGGTAAAAATCATTTATTATTAGAAATGCTGATGTCGGCCCTCGACCAAGCGCATTATAGCCCATTAAAAATTAATGATGAGTTTAGCGAAAAAGCATTTACATTGTATTTAAAGCGTTTAGATACAAATAAAAAGTTTTTGATGAAAGAAGACGTTGAGGCTTTATCTAAATACAAAAAAAGTATTGATGATGAAATTCAAAACGGAACCTTAGATTTTTATAATTTATCAGCTAAACTTATTGCTAATCGTATTAAAGAAAAAGAATTATGGAGTAGAGAAATTTTATCAAAGCCCTTAGATTATAGTGTTGATGAAGAATATCAAACAGATGGTGATAAAACAACCTACGCAAATTCAGTTGAAGATTTAAAAATGGAATGGGCTAAAATGTTGAAATACCAGGTATTAAGCAGATTAGATGAGGCAATGACTAATCAGGAAAAAGCAAAAGCAAAAAAAGATACTGTATTTATAGAGAAATCATTTGATAGTTTAGAAGTTGATGCACGACGTAAAACTTTAAAAGGAAATGAAGATTGGTTTAAGAGATTGTCTAAAATATCTTCGAAAGACAGATACAGCGCTTATTTAAATACAATTACTGGGTTATATGATCCGCATACTGAATATTTTGCTCCAAAAGATAAAAAGAAATTTGACCAAAGTATGAGTGGGCAATTTGAAGGGATTGGCGCACGTTTGCAGTCAAAAGATGGGATTTTGAAAGTTTCTGAAATTATTGTTGGTTCTCCTTCTTTTAAACAAGGCGAATTAAAAGCTGGGGATGAAATACATAAAGTAGGGCAAGGAGCAAATGAGCCCAAGGATATTACCGATATGGATATGGATGATGCCATTGAATTAATAAAAGGTAAAAAAGGAACAGAGGTAAGATTAACTGTTAAAAAACCTGATGCTTCGTTTAAAGTCATTACAATTATTAGAGACGTAATTGAAATGGAAGAAACATATGCAAAATCAGCTATTTTATATAATAAAAAGAAAATTGGTTACATTTATTTACCAATGTTTTATGCTGATTTTACTCGCAACGGTGCACATAGATGTTCTGATGATATTAAAAAAGAAGTTGAGAAATTAAAAAAAGAAGGTGTTGAAGGTATAATCATTGACTTAAGAGATAATGGTGGTGGCTCTTTGCAAGAAGTAGTTGAAATGGGTGGTTTATTTGTTCCTAAAGGACCAATGGTTCAGGTTAAAGGAAAAGCAGGTGCTCCAAATATTATGGAAAATAAATATTCAAAAGTTGTTTGGGATGGTCCATTAGCTGTTATGATTAACCATGGTTCAGCTTCAGCGTCTGAAATTTTGGCAGCAGCTATACAAGATTACAAAAGAGGTGTCATTATTGGAACTCAAAGTTTTGGAAAAGGTACTGTTCAATCATTTTTAGATTTAGACCAATATGTGTTACCTCAATTTGATAGTTTACGCCCTTTAGGTTCTGTGAAAATAACGATGCAAAAGTTTTACCGTGTTAATGGTGGTGCAACTCAATTAAAAGGTGTTATGCCTGATGTGGCTTTACCAGATCCTTATGAGTTTTTAGAAGTTGGTGAAAAAGATATGGATTATCCAATGCCTTGGGATGAAATATCAAAAGCTACTTATCAGGAATTTGCAACTATTAATTATGACAAAGTAAAAAAAGCAAGTTCGGAACGTGTGAAACAAAGCGCAGCTTTTAAATTAATTGATGCAGAAGCGAAAGAATTAAAAGCTAAAAAAGATGATACAAAATACAATCTGAAATTAGAAAAATACAGATCAGAAATGAAACAGTTACGTGAACAAAATAAAAAATACGACAGCTTAAAACAAGAAATAAAAGGCTTTACAGCAGATATTGTTTTGGTTGACAAAGAAAGTATGAAAGCTGATACTGTGAAATTAAACAAAGAAATTAAATGGACTAAAAACATTGCTAAAGACAATTATATTTTTGAAACTAGTAATGTTTTAAATGACATGAAATAGAATTAGATAAAATTAATTTTGACACCTGTTAGGTTTAATAAGCATTTGCTGATAAACTTAACAGGTGTTTTTTTTGCTCTGATAAATTGATTTGAGTTTGTTTGTTTTAAATCTTATTTTTATAATATTAATTGTGTAAAACAAAAGAGTAATATTGCCTTTATGAAGATTATTATAATAATGTCTTGTATGTTTTTAAGTTTGATCCTGAAAAGTCAAAGCTTTGGTGTTGTTTTTACATCTGGCATCAATACAATGCGTGATGTTACCAGAGAAATGGATAAGGAAATAAGAAAGGGCGTAAATAAGAAAGTTATCACACAAAGTTCAAATACTAAAATTGGAGATACTCTAACATATATTGTACAACATAATACAGATGGGTTTATTGTAAAATATACCTTTAATATAAAAGAAAATGAAGAAGAATATTGTGATTTTGAGCAATATATTTTTGACTGTGGTCCATGTTCTCAAAAGCATTTAAAGGAGTTTATTAAACTTTGTGAGTTCCGTCAAAAGTCTGATTTTGTATATGTTTCTAATTATACTTATAAAACTGAAATGACGGTGAGTTATAAATTAGGAACGAAGGATTGTTTAATATTAACTTTTAAAAATATTGATTTATATAAAAGAGAATATAAAAAAATCTACACTAATTTACCTAAACCTTTGCCTGAATCTTAACAAATCGTTTTATTTAAGGCTTATAAACTGGAGTTTGTTTATCTGGATTAGGTTTTTTGACATTATCGTTTTTGCCTTTCAAGTTTTTAATATCGATAGCTGGTTCATATTCCCACCTTCCTTTTTTCATGCTGAGTGCATCAAAACTTCCATCAGGTCCGTAATACTGAAATTGTCCTTCGAGCAACGGGTCTAAATTATTTGGAGCTAAATGACTAAAAATAATTTGTTTCCTACTTTCATTGTATTTGAGCGACATGGCTACTTCACTTGCATATTCAAACATAATACGTTTTGCAAATTTGCCAGGATATTTAAACACATCTTTTCCAAATGTTGGAGTACCATCAGGTTTAAAATAGAGTACATCAATAAATTTGCGTTGTGTGAGTTTATCATTTCCATCCCAACCAATTAAAGTGTAATAATCATCATCAGATTTTATGATATCAACATACAACATTCCAAACCATTTGCTTGGCTCACCAATATAGGTTTCAGGTGTTTTAACAGAACCTGATTTATCACTTAATTGAAAAATCTCATAAGTTTGAGTTGTTTCTTTTTTAAATAACCCTTTTTTTATGATCTTAACATTATTAACTTGTAGAAATCCGAAGTAGGCGTATGTCCCATCATCTTTATATAAATTCCATGTAATGATTCTAAATTTTTTATCAGGTGATGCTAAAATAGAAACGAATTTTTTGTTTTTTAAACTGTCAAATGGAAATAATAATGATTTTTCATTTTGTAAAATAGAACTCCAATAGGACAGTAAATTTTTGTTAGCCTCAAAACGATTGGATTCTTTTTTACTAAAAAAAACACGAGGTGCAATTTTTTGTAATGAATCTTCATAAGCCATAAATTGCTTTTGTTCAACCTCTGTTAATTGAGCAAAGCCATAAAATGAAAGCAAAGAAAATAATGGTATAAAGATTGATTTTATGGTCATGGTTTTTATAACGCAAATATTTTATTTAAGATACAATTAAATTTCGATTTGTAATCCATCGTAAGCTAATTCAATAAAAGGTGGTAATTCCTTTGAAACATCGTTATGCATCCCTAATTGATGTGAAATGTGTGTAAAATAAGCTTTTTTTGGTTTTAGTTCTTCCATTAAATTAATGGCTTCATTAAACGTGAAATGAGAAAGATGCGGCTCTCTTCTTAATGCATTTATAACAATGATTTCCGAGCCTTTTATTTTTTCTTTTTCTGAATCTGAAATATAATTTGCATCGGTTATGTAGGTAAAGTTATTTATGCGATAAGCTTTAACGGGCATTTTAAAATGAACAACATCTATTGGAAGCAAAGTAATATCCTTAATTATAATTGGTTCATCAGTTACGGTAAATAGATCTACTTCTGGAATTCCTGGATATTTATCATCAGAAAAAATATAGGCAAACTCACGCTTTAGTGCACTTTGAACTCTTTCGGTAGCATAAACTGGCATTCGCATTTTATTGAAATAGTTGAAGGCTTTTACTTCATCTAAACCTGCTATATGATCTTTATGTTCATGTGTGAAAACAACTGCATCTAATGATTTTAAATTTCTTCTCAATAATTGTTGTCTAAAATCTGGTCCTGAATCAATAACTACTTTGGTAATTTCACTTTCAATTAGAATAGAAGAACGTAAACGATTATCTTTTGGATTGGATGATTTACATACATCGCATTCGCAACAAATTATTGGTACGCCTTGTGATGTGCCTGTGCCAAGAAAAGTAACCGTCATGTTAGTGATGTTTTATAAGTTGAAAATAAACATCTTGATTTAGTAATCCTAATACAAGAGTAAATACAATACCAAATATTGCGCCCCAAAAATGTGCTTCATGCCCAATTCTATCAACGGATTCGTTGCCTGTATTTCGTCTACTTAAAAAATAACTAATTCCTAAATATAAAACTCCAAAAACCCAAGCAGGCATAGGTATAAAAAAGAAGCCTAATTGTGAAAATGGAGAGCAAGTTATAAAACTAAAAATTAAAGCATTTACTGCGCCACTTGCACCTAATGATGTGTAGTATGAATTATTTTTGTTTTTATAATATTCTGAAATTGATGAAGCATAAATAGCACCAGTGTATAATAAAATATACATTGCCATGCCCATTTTTTTATTTGGTTCAAATGGTGTGCCCATCAATAATGGTAAAACTTGTTCTTCTACAATCGGACCAAACATCCATAGCGCATATATGTTAAATGCCAAATGAATGTAATCACCATGCAAAAAAGCATGTGATAAAAAGCGATAGTGCTGATTATTGTGAGCAATCGAATAAGGATGAAATATGTATTTATATTTTAGTTCAGGATTATTCATCGCGAATAATGAAAATCCAATAGTAAGAACAAGAATAGCGATGGTTATCATTTATCTGTTTAAAGTGTTTTTCGGTAGTATGTAAAAGTACGAATTATAAGCAATAAAAAAGGTTGCTTTTCAGCAACCTTTAATCAATTTTAAATAGAGTGATTATTTCATAGATTCATTTAATTCTGTTACAGAAGATTCGAATGAAAATGCATCATTTAATAAAAAATAATTATTTACATCAACACATTTAGTGTAGCCTAGTTTTGCTAATTCCAAACGAGTAGCTTCAAAACTAAATAATAGCATAATTTCTTTTATTTGAGATGCTCTTAAACAATTTGTTTTTAAAATTTGTTTAGCTGTTGTTAA
>JAYVIS010000284.1:0-7416 GCA_043769975.1 Bacteroidota bacterium | reverse complement strand
GTTTCCGTTGGTTCTCGTTATTGCAAAGGTGGTCAAATTAGTAATTGGCCAATAGGCCGTATATTAATGAGTTATTTTGCCTCAGTTTATGTGCGTATTGTGTTGTGGTTACCTGTAAAAGATACTACTGCAGGTTTTAAATGTTACCGTCGAAAAGTTTTAGAAGCAATTGAGTTGGATAATATAAAATTTATGGGTTATGCTTTTCAAATTGAAATGAAATACAGAGCTTATAAAAAAGGTTTTAAAATTCAAGAAGTTCCTATTTTATTTACTGATAGAATACTAGGTGTAAGTAAAATGAGCACTAAAATATTTAAAGAAGCATTTTTAGGAGTTTTACAAATGCGCTTTAGTTCGTTAAAATAATTTATTTTCAAAAAAGTATGCAATTAAAATTTATTTTCCTTTTTGTAGCATTTCAGGTTACATTAATTTCTCAAACCGAAAAACATTTAAAAAATTTAACCATGTTAACTCATGGAGGTGATAATGCCGAAGCTTATTTTAGTTACGATGGAAAACATGCTTCTTTTCAAAGTAACAATAAAAATTGGGGTTTAAAATGCGATCAAATTTTTAATTTAGATATTGAAAAAGCAGCAAAAGATAGTTTATATAAACCAACTCAAATTTCAACAGGGCAGGGTAGAACAACTTGTAGTTATTTTTTAAAAGACAATAAACATATTTTATATGCCTCAACTCATCAAGGTGGAGTAGATTGCCCACCTGTACCAGAAACAAAAGGAAAGTATTTATGGGCTGTTTATAATACATTTGATATTTATGTAGCAGATTTAAAAGGGAAAATAACAAAACAATTAACCAATACTCCTGGTTATGATGCAGAAGCTACTGTTTCTCCAAAAGGAGATAAAATTGTTTTCACAAGTGATAGAAGTGGGGATTTGGAACTTTGGACTATGGATATTGATGGTAAAAATCAAAAGCAAATTACGTTTGGTTTAGGTTATGATGGTGGTGCATTTTTCTCTCCTGATGGGAAACGTCTTGTTTTTAGAGCATCTCATCCAACTAAAGATGAAGAAGTAAAAGAATATAAAGAATTATTAAAGCAAGGATTAGTTGCACCAACAACCATGGATATTTATACCTGTAATGTTGATGGAAGCGATTTAAAACAAATAACATTTTTAGGAAAAGCAAGTTGGGCACCATTTTTTCATCCATCAGGAAAAAAAATAATATTCTCGAGTAATCATCATAGTAAAAAAGGTTATGACTTTCAATTGTTCATGATTAATGATGATGGAACAAATATTGAACAAATAACAAATCAGAGTTTATTTAATGCCTTTCCAATGTTTTCGTATGATGGTAAAAAATTAATTTTTTCTTCAAATAGAAATAACGGCGGAACTCGTGATACTAATTTATTTATAGCTGATTGGGAAGATTAATTGTTATTCAATTTTAAAAATTAAAAGATGAAACACTATTCAACTTTTGCGATAGAACAATTTGGAAAGCATATACATGGTGATGTAGAAGCTTTTAATTGGTTAATGAGTAATGATTATCGCGAATTAATAGCAGTAATTGATGCTATTCGTGATGATAAAAAAGCTTTTAAATTTTTAATAGAAGGAAATCACATGGTATTGGCAGCTTTTGTAAATACAATTTGGGACGATTTAAAAGCCTTTAAGTTTTTAATTGATTCTAAAGCTTATGATTGGGCTGCTTGTGCTAATGTTGTGAATGGTGACGAAAAAGCCGAAGAGGCACTAAGAGCTGCGGGCAAACTTCATTATGTGGCCGTTGCAAAAGCAATTTTAGGCCGTATCCATGAAGATGGTGATAGGGCAACCACACCTTGGGGTATTATGAAAAATTTATTTGACTTTAAAAAGAAATTTGATTAATACAAAATATGAGAATAATAGATAGTATTCCGCATCCTTCAATTAGCATTTCAATATTTAACATGAATGATAAATATATAGTAAAGTTTGAAGCTGGACCTATGGAACAAAGTTTTAAATTCCACACAGAACAAGTAAAATCTGTGGAGAATTTAAAAAAAATGATTAATGATAATTTTATTGAAAAAGTACGCTTGCGTTTTAATGAAATGTTTTTGCAAATGAAAGAAGCAACTGCCTTATAATTCTTTATTTATTTATTTATTTTTACTTCCGAATTTATAGGTTAATCCTAACGAAGCTAAATCTAGTTTATAACCTAAACCGATTTCTAAATAAGCTGCAATGTTTTTATAAAAATAATAACGAACAGTTCCACTTAACCCAAATGCAGGATTAATATCGTATCGTTCTATTTCATTTAATACATTTAGTTCATTAACTTCTTTAAAGTGATAATATTTTATTCGTGCCCCTAATATTAATGCAGAACACATATCTAATTTTTTTCGAACGTAAAATGAATTATGGTGTGTTAATTTTAATGCAATTAATGAATTTGTCCAAGTTGAATTAATCGCGTTATTTTTATCGTCTGTATATTTTCTAGCCGCAATCCAACTAGATCCATAGATACCTAAACCCCAATAAGCATTACTTCCTTTTGGAAAAACACAATGATCAAATCCAATAACAATAAATGGTGAGCGGCGATATTCAATTGTTTCTTTTTTGAGATTATTAAAATCGAGATAACGAGAAGATCCGCCAGAGCCAATATAAATAGCAGTAATTCCTTTTCCAAATGCTTGATTTTTTAAAACTTCTGATGTTTGTGAAAATAAATAGTTACTATAAAATATAATAAATAAAAAATAGCGTTTCATTTTTTAATTATGAATAATTAAATTTTCCATACCAGGTTTAAATTGATTGATGAGCCCACGGTAAATAGCAACTGAAATTGTTTTTTTTAAATGAAGTGGTTTTTTGTCTAACTTAAATTCTTTAGGCGAAAAAGCGAATTGTAAATTGGCATTTATTCTATCATAATAATCTTGAGAATTATTGACGTATAACATTCCATCTTGCTTTATTTCAAACATTGTTAATTCAATGCTATGAGCATGAGAAATATTATTAAAAGTCATTATTCCATTAACGATAATAGCTTTTGAATTATGATGGGTTAATACTAATAAATTTTCTGATTGTAATGTTCCTTTAAAAATAAGTTTAGTGTCATCTAAATCATCTAGCCATTTATCTAATGTATCTTTTCCAATTTTAAATTTTGCAAAATCTATGGTTAATATTAACTCATGATTGCCTTCATTATAAAAAATGTATGCAGCTTCGCTTAAAGCAAAACATTGTTGCCCTTGAAAGCAACTATTAATAAATGCTTTAGAAGCGTTTACGTTTTGAGCAAATGTAAAATTAAAACTTAATATTGATAAGAGTAGTAATATGTTTTTCATTTAAATAGCTTTAATGTGAATTCTCAATAATTCTCCAAACTCTTCGTTAATGTGACTCACAGGAGTTGCATAAATAATCATTTCGGGTGAGTAAAAATGTTCTTTAATCTCTTTTTCAATAGTTGAATAAAGCAATGCTTTAGTAACAAAAAATAGTCTGATTGTTTTCCCATTTCCGTTTAAACCAATCAACTGATTTGTGTCTACATGAGTTTGTAAGGCCAATTTATTTTTTATTAAATATTCAGAAATTGCAATCGCTTTTTCTTCATTGTTTTGAATTATATCAAATAGAATCATTATAACATTTTTACAAATTTAGCCTTTTAATACTAAAATGAAGCTCCAAAACTAATAAAATATGTTCTTCCATTTCCTGGTAATATTCCTGGGCCAGGATATCCACCAGATCTTCGGGTAGCATATTTTTCATCAGTAAGATTGTTAATTCCAGCTTTTAAATTATATATTTTAAGAAACTGATAAGCTAAGGAAACGTCCATTACATTGTATCCAGACAGTTTACCAATTGTAGCTGTAGCATTTGCTAATTCAGTATTTGCAGCGTCAGTAAAAACATCTCCAACAGCGTTGTATTGAAATGTGAATGATAGTTTTTGTATGTTATAGGTTGCTCCAAAACGGTGAATATAATTGGGTGCATTTTCTACTCTTTTGTTTTCGATTGATTTTAATGGATCTGAGGAAATAGCAGGATTATTCCACTTGGTATAAATTGCATTAATAAAAGAATTGGATGCAAATACAGTAAGATATCCTATTTTAGAATTTTTTGTAAATAAATCCATGGTACTTAATTCAATATAGGATTCAATTCCTTTACTTATTGATGTTCCAATGTTAGTCCTAAATAAATTACCATTTTGGGTAATAGACCCAATTCGGTTATTATATTGAAGGTAGAAAGCAGAAATATCGAATGTTAAAAATTGTTTTAGTTTTCCTCTATATCCAAAGTCAGCATTAAATCCGCTAGCATCTTGTAAATTTGGATCTATTATTTCAGTTGTTGCTGACGGTGTTAATTCAGAAAAAGTCACTGGTCGGTATGCCAAAGAATAGTTAGCGTAAATATTAGTTTTTTTAGTAATTAAGAATTCGCTACCTATTCCATAAAGCAAAATATTACGAGTTCTTTTTTCAGGATTTAATTGTCCAGTTGATGTGGTATTAATATATCCCTTTATTGTGTTTTCAATATAATCAAAACGAAATCCAGGAATAATTTTTAATTTACGACCAACATAAAATATGTTTTCGGCAAACACGGCATAGTTTGATGTTGTAAAATTTAAAGAACGACCATATTGTTGAGGGCTTATTAAATTTAAATCAAAATCATTTCCTGTTGAACCAACACCTAATTGATTTCTTGTGGTATGCGCATTCTGAGCTCTTATTCCACTAGCTAAAGTATGTTGTTTTCCAAATAAATTGTATTTTAAAGATGTACGTAATTCAGCCCCATAGTTTTCATAATAATCCCTATCAACTTGACGAGGATTGTATTGAAGTGTAGAAGGGTTTATTGAATCTTTTAAATTAATTGATTTTAAATAACCAACACTATTTCTTTCGGCTATTGTGGCAAATGATTTTAGTTGAATGTTGAAGTTAGTTGATATTGCGTATTTAATTGTTGCTGAAGCAACATTCCAAGGTGCACCAAACCAATTTCTATCTCTTAAAGATTGTTGATGATTTTTATTAAATCCAATATCCGTCAATCCGCCTGGTTGTTGGCTTTCATAGTTCATTTTGGAATATTCCCCTGTAACACTTATTTTTTTAGTAAGTTGATAATTTAAGGAAATGTGGCCTGTAAAAATAGAATACTTACTATTATTTCGCCAACCGTTTGCATTACGGTGGTGTAAAAATCCATAATAAGAAAACTTCTTTATTGTTCCATTTATAGCATTGTAACTATTAAATAATCCATAAGAACCCAATGTTTGTTGCGTTTCGAAGGTTATTGGTTTTTTGGAGTTTGGTTTTTTTAATTCATAATTAAGTAAACCACCAAATTGCGGGCCAAATTGCAGAGATGCCGCGCCACGAATTACTTCAATTTTTTCGACAGCTTCTGTTGGAGGTGTATAGTAAGATTCGGGGTAACCAAAAATATCAGGAGAAACGTCATATCCATTTTGTCTTACATTAAATTCCCAAGATCTATTTGGACTTAAACCTCTAGATGCGATACCTGTTTGTATTCCAGAGCCATCATTTTCCCATATCATGATGCCAGGAACTTTTGCGAAAATTTGTCGTGTGTTATTTATACTTAAATCAGCATTTATTTTAGTTAATAGAATAACCTCATTTTTTTTACCTGCATAGATGACATTATCTATTAAATCAGGCATTTTATCTAATTTTGAATCAGTTATTATTATATCTTGTAAATTCAAATCTTTTAAAGAATCTTTTTCTTGAGAATGTAAGTTGCTAAATAGTGTAACAAAAAGGCTAAGCGTAATTATTTTTTTCATGATAGTGTAATGTTATTTTTTTGTAAAAGTATTATTTAGAACCATTATAAATAATACCATAAAAATGGTATAAAATTGGATTTAGATTATCACATATTTTAAACATTAACTAAAAGAATAGTAGTTAGATTAAAACATCTTTATAATAGCTAAATACAAAGGCATACCAATAGTAATGTTTAATGGAAATGTAATTGCTAAAGCCATAGGAATATATAGTCCCGGATTAGATTTTGGTGCGGCTAGTTTCATTGCAGCTGGAACTGCAATATAAGAAGCGCTAGCAGCAAGTACTGCAAACATAAAGCGATTTGAAATTTCGTCAGTTACATAAGAACTTAAAATTGAAATTACAGAACCATTAAATAAGGGTATGATGATAGCAAATAGTAATGGAAACCAACCGTTAGAAATAAATGCACTTAATTTTCGTCCACTCACAATTCCCATATCTAGTAAAAAAATAGCTAAAAAGCCTTTAAAAATATCATTTGTAAATGGTTTAATACCTTCTGCTTGTTTCGCATTTGCTAATAATCCAATGATTAAACTTCCTATAATAAGTAGTACACTTCCGTTTGTAAGTGAATGTTTTATAACAGATAATTTATTAATTTGAGTTTTTTCTTCTTTATTATAGATTGAAATTAAAATGAGCCCAGCTATAATTGCTGGTGATTCCATAAGCGCCATAATGGCAACCATATGTCCGTGCAATTGTAGTTTTTCTGAATCGAGGTAAGAAACTGCGGTTACAAATGTTACAGCACTTACCGAACCGTATGCAGCAGCAATTGCTCCAGCATCAAATACATTCATTTTTCGTTTTAAAATAAAAAAAGTGTATAATGGTATTAAAAATGAAATAGCTACTCCAAAAAGCATCGACCAAAAAATTTCAGCCGAAAAAACTTCGTGTGATAGTTCTTGTCCTCCTTTGAAACCAATAGAAAAAAGTAAGTATAACGAAATAAATTTTGAAGAATTTGCTGGGATTTCTAAATCACTTTTTAATTTAACGGCTAATATTCCTAATAAAAAAAATAAAAAAGCTGGACTTGTAATGTTTGATAATAATAGGTCTAAATTCATTGGTTATTTTATTTATAGTTATTTATTTATCTAATTTTTTCAAATAATAATCGTTTGCCATTAATATGTGATGTAATTGATCCGTTTTCGTACATTATATTTCCATTAACAAAGGTTTTTTCAATACTCGAACCAAATGTATAATCTTCAAAAGGGCTCCATTCACATTTGTATAAAAGACTCTTGTTTGAAACAATATTTGACTTATTTAAGTTTATCAAAACTAGATCAGCAAAATAGCCTTCTCTTATGTAACCTCTTTCTTTGATTCTGTAAATTTCTGATACATTATGACTTGTTTTTTCTACAATTTTCTCTAAGCTTATTTCTCCTTTATGATAGAGTTCTAATAAGGCTAGTAATGCGTGCTGAACTAATGTTCCTCCTGAATTTGATTCAAAATATTTACCTATTTTCTCTTCAATCGAATGTGGGAGA
>JAYVIS010000283.1:0-14586 GCA_043769975.1 Bacteroidota bacterium | reverse complement strand
TGTGCTTTATGTTCAACTTTGTTGATTTCTAAAACTGGGCCAATAGAAACGCCGGTAACTCCAATTCCTGTTTGCACTTCGCTGTAAAATCTTATCCGTTTCTTACTGAACTCAATACCTCCATCTATGCTATAAGGAATGTTTTTAATATTCCAGTAAGCTAACTCCATTGCAAATGATAAATGTCTCTTTTCACCTCCAAAATTATAATGAAGCATCGGGCCAATTGTCCATACAGACTGCCCAAAAGTTTTGAAATTAAAACTTAATATAAATACGGTCAATAGTAAAATTATTCGTTTCATTTATTTATAATGTATTTCAAGCAATTTAATAATTACAAGTTACACATTTGAGTTTTAATACGCAAAAAAATTTCACAATGGTTTGGAGCTAAATTATAGTTTGGGTTTTGAAACTCTTTCTGCAGAAATATTACGGATTAAGCTTAATATTTAATAGACATTTGCAAAGTGCAAATAATGGTCTTTCTAGCAGAGACTAATTTTGAAATTGCCATATGCTTAGATTTGATTTTACCAGACGTATTTATTTATTCCCTTTTAGTTGAAGTGCTCTCATAAATAGGAATAAAGGAAACCCAAAAGCATAAGCAATAAAGATCGTCAATAAAAGATAGACCCATAGCCTTTTCATTTTTAATCTGAACCCTTCTATTAGAATAAAAAATGTGCCAGTAATAGTTCCTGTCCAAAAGTCGAAGGTTAAACTTTTTGCATAATAATTGTTTGTCCATGTACTTGTAATAAACTCTAAACTATCAAAATTTCCTTTGTGTTCTATAATGCCAATTATAACAAAATAAAATGTGAATCCACCACCAACTATTGCTAATAATAGATAGAAATAATGTTTGTTGTCTAAAATTTTATTCATAAATCAACTTTCTTTTTACACTTTTAGATCATCATGTCTTGTTTTTTTATAAGTTATAACGTTCTGGAGCTAATCGAAGTTGACAATTCAATTTATGAAAACCTCCAGCCACCAAAAAAATCACTAATTAATTTTAAATTAAGGGTGTGTGCTGTTACAGTTTGTGTGACTTGCCAAATTTTAACTCGAAGATATTAAACTACTATTATTAGCTTTTCTATTTAAATACTACATCAACTTCAGACAACATTAGTTTGGCTTGATTTTGAAAATAAACATTCCAGGGATAAGTGTTTCCTGAGTTATGAGGATATTGAGCTATAACCCATTTTAAATCATTCACATAGCCTTCTTTATTTCCTACTAATCGATATAGGTATTTGGCCCTTCCCCATCGATTAACAAGGAAATCGGGCCCCACCTTAATTGCCTTTTCAAACTCTTCGGCAGCTTTTGTTTTACTCCCTCCAAATTTTTCAGGCACTGCAATTAAATAAATAGCCCTTGAAAAATAATTACCACCACCAACCCAATTAGGACTCAGAGAATCAATTCGGGCAATAACAAGGTTGTTTTTTATAACCATCTTGGCATTAAATAACCTGCCAAACTTGCTTAAACATTCTTTATAGTAATAAAAACGCGCTGTATACCAATATCCCATTGCATTAGTGTAATTCGTGTCAAGCTGATTTACAGCATCCCATATTTTAACATCATTATCAACCTGCCCCTTAAAGGAGCGATTGATATACATTGCCTTTTCACAATATTGTATGGCTTCTTTATAGTGGTATTTCTTATCCTTAATTTTTTCACAATAGGCAGCACCCATTAATATATTATAGTTGCCAATTCGCCAAAGTGCTTCATGGTTTTGAGGATCAGCATCAACCACAAGTTTCAGCGCATTTATCAATTCTTGCACTTGTATACCTGTTGAGGCTTTATTCTCCAATTCAAGAGCCTTTTTTAACAGAAGATTTGCATCACCGCTTTTTACAGAAGTGCGATTATCTTTCCAGCCTGATTTAAATGAAGTGCAAGATGAAATGAAAATAATTGTAACTATTGTTATAGCTTGATGAAGTTTTTTTATATTGTATCTCATAATCGTGATTGTTGTTTGTCTTTATAATTGAGATTAACTTATTTCTAAGTTAAATATACAAAACAAAGTTCAATCCTACCCCCATTTGTTTACTAAGCTTTATGTATTTATAAGTACTTAAAAGTTGATAGTATTAATTCTTTACAAGCTTCGTTGTTTTCAGAATTTCGTTTTGAGCATTTTTAATAGTTACATGATATATGCCATTGCTGTATTTTGAAACATCAAATTGCGCATCGTTTTTAATTGTTTGTGTTGCAATTAATTTACCAGTAATATCAGTTATTTCAACTAAAGCTTTTTCTGTTTGGTATAAATAAATATTGATAAAATCTGATGTTGGATTTGGCCCAACAAAAATATCAGCTGTGGTAAGTTGCTCATTTATGCCAAGGGTAGAAATTAAAGAAATATCTTTCACTGGCCCAATGACTTTATTTAAAATCCAGTTTGCAGGGTCAACAAATACGCTGGTTACGCTTCCAGTTAATGGGAATGTGTAATTTTCCATTAAATTAGCATGTCCTAATCGTATAACGGTATCAGGCTTTGCAGTTCTTGATACTCTATAATCAACATCAGTCATAAATAATGGAACCGAACTTGGAAACGATTGTGTTTGTATGGATTGTAAAATAAAATTACTACCAATTTGATTCCATTTCACATCAAATGTTGGGTAACCTTGTCCGTAAAACCATTGGTTAAAAAATTGAGTTAAGTTGATGCCACTATATGTTTGCATGTAATCTTTAAAATCAATTACACTAGCTACACTAAATTTATATGTGTTTTGAAAACCTCTAATCGCATTAAAGAAAGTTGAGTCGTTATTAATAGTATAACGTAACATATGTATTAAAGCACTTCCTTTATCATAAGTTAAACGTGAATCGAAAATTCTACTAGCATTCATAGTATCTGCATTTGTAAAATAACAACTTCCACCAATTTGCGACATTACACTGCTATGTACACTTGTCATTTTAGTAGCGGCAGATGTTCCTGAAATGGTTGGTAAATATTGGTCGCATAAATACTCGGTATAACTAGCCCAACCTTCATTTATAAAGATATCTTTCCAAGCTTTGCACGTTACGTTATCGCCCCACCATTGATGGCCAAGTTCATGCGCATCTAATTCGAAATCAAAAAAACCTAAGGTTGTCATAGTTTGGTGTTCCATTCCACCACCTAATGGTGCCATACAATGTCCGTACTTTTCTTTGTAAAAAGGATACATTCCGAAGAGTTTACTTTGAAGTTCGATAGTTTGTTTAATTTTATTTAAAGCAAGTTTTTGAGTATTCCAAGCTGGATTATAAATCGCATTATCGTAAATAAAGTTTTGAATTAAAATAGAATCAGGTGCTAAGTATTGTGGTTTTGCATAAAGATTATAGGCTCTGTATTTAGCTGTTGAAACAGAAATCAAATAATAATCAATTGGGTATCTCGATTTCCATTCGTAACGTTTTTTTGTTCCTAAGCTTACAACATTTTTTAATAAACCATTTGATCCAACCATATTCGCACTATCTGTTGTTGCAAATACCCATGATGAATCTATTTTATCAGTTAAATCTTGCTTACATGGAAACCATTGGTAAGCTACTATACTTTCGCTCAAACTAAATGTTGCCTGGTTACCCCAAGAGCCTGATGTAGCTGCTGTATAGCCATCTCCAATTGCAGCACCGCCACCTGAAGGGCATGTTCCTTTATAATAAACAATAGCATCAAAAAGTGTGTTCAGTAAAATTGGTGTTCCAGCAGTTGCTTTTATTAAACTATCTTGGCGTACAAAATTACGTTTGGCTCCATTTACATAAACCGAATCAATAATGTGGTTTTTGTGTAATAAAAAAGCAAATGAATCTAAACTTGCCACAACGACTTTGGCAGTACTTTTTACATTACCACTAATGTAGCGAGTGTTTCTTTCAACATTTAGGTTGAGGTGGTAAAACTTTAAATCATACTTGTTTTCTGGTGGCACATATCCAATTGGTAAAACGGCAGCTTTACCAGAAGTGCTTGTAAAATGTTTTGCTTTTGCTTTTGCACAAATGTGTTGAGCTTGTATTGTTGAAATAGTGAAGCTTGCGATTAAGAAATAAAATATTTTTTTCATGAGTTGTATATATGATCTTACTTAGTTGAAATTATTAATGACACTAAACTAAACTATTAAAATGTTAAACACAACATTTATAAAATAGAAATTACATAAACGGTAAAAAGTATATCTGAATAACGACAAATCCTATGAAATAGGCATTTTCTTTGTAGTTTTAAGGCTTAATTTGCAGTATTTTTTTAAAATGTGGCTTATCTTTTGGCCAAACTTCTAGTGTGTAAATTTTTCCTTGTTGTAGGTTTAATAATTCAGAAATTGATTCGTTTGATTTAATTGCAACTGACTTATTAATTAGTTTTTTATTATCAGCGGTTTTAATAACTAAAATAAATGTATTATTATCCGATCCTTTATTTATTATTTTGAATCCATTTGGAACATCGTTTTTATAGATTGTTTCTAAACAGAAAAACAAGGGGTATAATGTTTTAGCAAAGTTGATTCTGTAACTTCCTAAATCAATCCAACGTGCTGAAGTTGAATCAAATTTTTGCGGCTTACATTCCCATAATACTTTCGTTTTATTTATTTCAAAATTGCGGTTGTTTGCACTTGAACTTATTAGATAATTCCCATTTTCTAATTTGTTAGCGTCTCCTCCTTTTGCACAATAATTCTGATCAGTTTCTTCAAATTCATAAAGAAATAAAAAATCAGAATCTACCACAGGGTTTTCTTTGGTTGGTTGTTTTATTTCCAAAACACTGCTGCTTCCATTTCTTCCAAATTTACTATTATTGTTAAATAACAAAATGTTATTATTAGAAAGCAATTGCGCACTATGCTGGCCAGAAAACAATACTTGTTGGTAATTTTCCAAGGTATTTGATAATGGATATCCAATAGACTTTACAATTTTGCCTGAGCTTCTATCAATAAAAAACAGGGTATTTAAATCTCTTGAACTTACAATGATTTGATTTAATGAATCATTATAAAATAAAGAATTTAAATGCGATTTATGAATTGAAGTGGTGTCTGGCAAGTGTGATCTTTCGTCCCAATACCATTTAATTTCATTGTTTTTTGTAAGTTCAACAATTGCTTCATTTAATTCTGGATTTGATGCAGGTGCAACATTTAATTTGGTTTTACACAGAATGAGGTAATTTCCATTTTTTAATTTTATTAAATCATGGTGAAAAAAAAACAACGTATAAGTTGCGGTTTTTATTTCTTTTGATTTCCAAAGTAATTTTCCGTTTAATGCAGTTTCGTAAGCTACATTGTTTTGAATATAAGTAAGTGTGTTTTCGTTGGTTAATGTAAAATCTCTTTTTTCAACTCCAAACGAATCGGTAATTAGGACAAGATTTCCTCTTCTATCCATTACGATTCCATTATCTAAAAAAATTAAGCCTTGTTCTATTTTCGAACTATCATTTTTTGTAACATTGGCTTTAAAATTTTTGAGCAATGGCGTTTGCTCAATTGTAAACGTAAATTGTTTTGATTTATAAATGGGTTTTTTGTCTTTGAGTGCAGTATACCTCCAATAGTATTTTGTTCCATATTCTAAGCCAGATTCAACCAGATGTGCCTTATAAGAATCATGGGCATTAATGGCATTTGTTGTAGCGGTATAAACATTATCAGTTTTAGTGATTTCAATAAAATAGTCATCAGCGTTTTTTATTTGAGGATATTCAAACATAATTTGGGTTTGTTTTAAAACTTCACCGTTCATTGGACTTATTTGTCCAAAAAAAACAGAAGTAATACAAAGGAAAATTAATGTTATGATATTTTTCATTTAACTGATTTTATTTCTTTTCCAACCTGCCCCAAACGCCTAATGGCAGTTGAACGCCACTTTTTGCATTTAAATATAATTCGCCGATGCTTAATTCCGATTTGTTTTTTATAGCGTATGGGTTTAATAAATTCTGAGGCACTAAAGCAGAAAACCCTAATGAGTAGGCGTTAAGAATTAATAGATGTTGTTTTGGGTCTAAAATTTGCAAAACACTATCCATCATTTCTAAAATATTATCTTCTAATTTCCATTTCTCACCATTTGGCCCATGTCCAAAAGCTGGTGGATCTAAAATTATTCCTTGAAAGAAATTGCCTCGACGTTGTTCTTTTTTTACAAATTTAAGGGCATCATCAATTAGCCATCGGATATTATCTAAGTTTGATTTTTGCATATTTTCATTTGCCCAATTTACCACCTGCTTAATACTATCAACGTGTGTTACATCTGCACCAGCTGCCCTTGCGGCAAGAGATGCGCCACCCGTGTAAGCAAATAAGTTTAGAAATTTTGGTTTTTCTAAGTCTTTCAAAAAGTCAAAAATAACATCCCAATTGCAAGCTTGTTCCGGAAATATACCCACATGTTTAAATCCAGTTAATCCTAAACGAAAGGTAATTTCTTTCGCGTTTTTTTTATCACCTAATGTGTAATTGATAGTCCATTGCTCTGGCATTTTTTTGAGCATTTTCCATTCGCCACTGCTGCTACTTTTTGGTACAAATTTTACATGAGCTTGTTTTTCCCATTCGGCTTCAGTATATACTTTTTTCCAAACAGCTTGTGGTTCTGGACGAATGGTAATGTATTTGCCAAATCGTTCAAGTTTTTCAAAATCGCCACAATCAATAAGTTCGTAGTCGGTAAAATTTTTAGGAGTAAGTAATTGCATCCAATAAAGATAATAGTTATGAGTTATAGCGCATAATTTATTACAATAAGTAGTAAAAAGTAATTTGTTAATAAATGAGATTCAATTGCTGAACTCTAATAGGCTAAAAGCTTTACTTTAGATTATTATCAAATTAGTTTAGTATGCAAAAAACAAATTCTTCCTTTGTAACCTTAATTACTGTTTTCTTTTTTTGGGGCTTTGTAGGCGCCAGTAATGGCATTTTAATTCCACTTTTTAAAGAAAAATTTCTGCTGACTCAGTTTCAATCTCAGTTGGTAGATTGGGCCTTTTATTTTGCATACTTTGTTGGTTCCCTTATTTATTTTTTCACATCACGTGCAACAGGCGATCCAATTAATAAAATTGGGTATAAAAAAGCACTTATTTTAGGTTTACTCATTTCATCAGTTGGTGCTCTATTGTTTATACCAGCAGCAAATTTATTGTCTTATCCATTATTATTAACGGCATTATTTGTAATTGGTTTAGGTTTTGCATTACAGCAAATTGTTGCCAATCCATTTGTAATTAATTTTGGTGCAAAAGAAACAGGCTCTCATCGTTTAAATTTAGCTGGAGGATTAAATTCTTTTGGAACAACCATTGGCCCTGTTGTTTTGAGCTATGCTTTGTTTGGTAATATTAATGCACCGTCAATTGCTAGTAATGATTTAAGTGCAGTTAAATTACCAGCCTTAATATTATTCGGATTGTTTATTTTATGTGCAACCATTTTATGGTTTTCAAAATTACCAACCGTTACAAATTCCGAAAAATTAGATAAAGATTTAGGGGCTCTAAAATTTCCCCAATTAACTTTAGGTATGATTGCCATTTTTATATACGTTGGGGTAGAGGTAACCATACAAAGTAATTTAGGGGCCTTATTAAAAATGCCTGAAATAAAAGGAATTGACCACACAAAAATATCACATTTTATTTCATTGTATTGGGGAAGTTTGATGATTGGTCGTTGGACAGGCGCTTTGGCCGTTTTTAATTTTAGTAAAACAACAAAATTACTCATGCAAATTATAACTCCATTTTTAGCATTTGGTGTCATTTGTGGATTCAATTATTTGCGTGGTAGTAATGTGGAAGATTATATTTATTACATCCCATATATTATGTTGGCATCAGCCATTTTTATTTTTTCAGGTGATAATCCAGCACGTACATTATTGATTCTTTCTTTAACAGCTTGTTTTATGATGTTTGTTGGCCTTGTAAGTACTGGTAATTTAGCCTTATATTCTTTTATTAGTGGTGGTTTATTTTGTTCTGTAATGTGGCCATGCATTTTTGCTTTAGCTATTAATGGATTAGGTAAATATACAAACCAAGGCTCATCACTCTTGGTAATGATGATTTTAGGCGGTGCTGTTATTCCGCCATTACAGGGTATTTTAGTTGATATGTTAAATCCACAGATTTCGTATATTGTAACGGTATTTTGTTTCGCTTATTTGGCTTGGTATGCTTTTAAAGTTAAATCCATTTTTAAAAAGCAAGGAATAGAATTTGAATCAAACACATCATTAAATCATTAAAAATAAGTCATGAAGGTTACATTAAACATCAAATTAGTAAATTCTAAATTTAATCAAGCATACGCTGATAAAGATAATGAAGGCGAAGAAACAGAAGATAATATTAAGTACTTATGGGAAGATGAGTTTGATATCAAAGGTAATGTAACAAACTTTAAAGTTATCAATAACACAACTTATTTATTGAAAGGTTTATATCCTAACGATGACGAATTTTGTTTTGAGATTCCAAACATGACTGTGCTTGAATGTACGATGGATGATGGTTCGGTAACGTTATTACCTTTCTCAAAAAAAGCAATCAGTAAAACTGATAAAGTGGATTCGAAAGACGGTTTATATTTTAATATCAACCTCAAAAGTATTTATGAAATTATTAATCCTATGTTGGGAGTGTATATTATTAAAGAAGACTATCCAAAAGAATTATTAGAGCATACAAGTGATGAGGAAGAATAACTTATTCTGATTTTTGATTTACAAATTTTTTAAGGATGATTATTTTTGTGATGACATTATATTGATATGATAACAAATAGAAGACAGTTTTTAAAACTTACAGCATTAGTATCATCCGTATTTGCTTTTAACAAAAGTAAAGCATCTCACTTAATTGAATCTACTACCAAAAAACAAATTAAACCGATTGTTATTTCAACGTGGCGCTTTGGTGTTGAAGCAAATGCCGAGGCATGGACTATTTTATCAAAAAATGGACGAGCATTAGACGCAGTTGAAGCGGGCGTAAAATTGCCTGAAGCAGACCCGAAAGAAAGGAGTGTTGGTTATGGTGGCAGACCAGACCGTGACGGAAGGGTCACATTAGATGCTTGTATCATGGATGAATTTTCAAACATTGGTTCAGTTGGTTGTTTAGAACATATTGTTCATCCAATCTCAGTTGCTAGAGCAGTGATGGAAAAAGCACCGCATACTATGTTAGTTGGAGAAGGCGCTTTAGATTTTGCATTATCTCAAGGATTTAAAAAAGAAAACTTGTTAGTAAAAGAGTCGGAAGATGAATGGAAAGAATGGTTAAAAAAAGGAGAATATAAACCCAAAGTAAATATTGAAAATCACGATACAATAGGAATGGTTGCTCTTGATATGAATGGCAATTTATCTGGTGCTTGTACAACAAGTGGAATGGCTTTTAAAATGCATGGCCGTATTGGTGACTCTCCAATTATTGGTGCAGGTTTGTTTGTTGATAATGAAATTGGCGCTGCTACCGCTACCGGTCATGGTGAAGAAGTGATGCGGATTGTTGGAAGCCATACAGTTGTAGAATTAATGCGTCAAGGGTATTCACCAGAAGAAGCATGTAAAAAGGCCGTACAACGAATAATTACTATTGCGAAAAATAAAAACAAATCATTAACTGATTTACAAATTGGGTTTATCGCAATAAATAAAAAAGGTGAACATGGCGCCTATTGCTTGCAGAAAGGATTTAATTATGCTGTTTATTCTCCCGAAATAAATAACCAATTAATTGATGCAAAAAGTTTGTTGTAAAATTAGTTTGGAAATTGCATGCTTTTCTGTTGAGGCTTGTGTAGAAGCTGAAAAGGCTGGAGCTGATCGAATTGAATTTTGTGCAGATTATGCCAGAGGCGGAATAACTCCACTTCACGAAGATATCTTAAAAGTTAGATCCATCATAAATATTCCAGTGCATGTTATTATTCGTCCTAGAGATGGAAGTTTTTTATACTCTCCTGAAGAAATAAAAGTCATGAAAAACGATATTTTATTTTGTAAAATGAATGGGATAGATGCTGTTGTTTTTGGGGTCTTAAATTCTTTCAATAAAATAGATTTAATAATTAATAAAGAATTAGTAGAATTAGCAAAACCCATGTCGGCCACATTTCACCGTGCATTTGATGAATGTGAAAATTTAGAAACGGCTATTATTGATTTAATCAATTTAGGATTTATACGCGTATTAACTTCAGGTGGAAAGAAAAATACAACAGAAGGTATTAATGAATTGAAAGCACTAAATAAAAAATTTGGGCCTGAAATTATGATTATTCCTGGAGGTGGAGTTCGAAGTTCTTCTATTGCGAATCTGATGCATGAAACCGGTTGTATGGAGTATCATTCTGCTGCAATAACGGATAACTCAAATTTTATTGACATTAAAGAAATTGGGCGTTTAAGAGAAAAAATTAGTCAAGTTTAAATTAGGATAAATCTTATTTAATTTTCTTTAATTTATATAAGAGAATTTTAACAATTTTGAGTTTTAAAATCAATAATTTCAAGTAAATTTAGAAAATTATGAAACTTTAATTTTAGTTAGTGGGTAAGTCAATTTATATTTTAGTTTTCCTTTATTTTTGTAATATTTCCTGTAATATTTCACAAACTAATTTAGTGCAACAGGTTAATCCATTTATTGGAACTGGTGGAGCTGGGCATACTTTTCCTGGAGCAGTTTTGCCCTTTGGTATGGTTCAATTAAGTCCTGATACGCGTATTGATGGAAGTTGGGAAGGTTGTGGCGGTTATCACTATTCAGATTCAATTATTTATGGTTTTTCTCACACACATTTAAGTGGAACTGGCGTAAGTGATTATGGTGATATTTTAATTATGCCAACAACTGGTGTACCCGCTTTATCAAATAAACAATATGCTTCAAAATTTTCACATAAAACTGAAAATGCCAAGCCAGGATATTATCAGGTTAAATTACTTGATGACACTATAAATGCTGAATTAACAGCAACTACACGAGTTGGTATTCACCGATACACATTTCCAAAAACAAAATCAGCCAATATTATTATTGATTTATTGCACCGCGACAAAACATTGAAGAGTAGTTTGAAAATTATAGATAGTGTTACAATAAGTGGTTATAGAGTCAGTGATGCATGGGCAACAGAGCAGCATGTTTGTTTTGTGATAAAATTCAGTAAACCATTTTTAAAAAGTGGAATTAATTTTGAAAAAGTGAATGCGCAAAACCTTGATACTAAAAAAGTAACTAATGTAGAAAATGGGTTTTTTCAGTTCGATGTGTCTGATGGCAAGCCGTTAATTGTGAAAGTCTCAATTTCGCAAACTGATATAAACGGGGCCTTAAGAAATTTAAATTTAGAGGCTGTTCATTTTGATTTTGAAAAATATAAAGCTGATGCTCAAAAAATTTGGGAAGAGCAGTTGTCAAAAATTGAGGTATCATCTAATGATAAAGAAAAAAAGGAAATTTTTTATACCGCGCTTTATCATTGCATGATTCATCCTTCAGTTGCAGGAGATGTTGATGGACATTATCGAGGTCGTGATAATAAAATTCATCAAGCAGAAGGCTTTGTGCCTTACACCGTTTTTTCTTTATGGGATACGTTTAGAGCCTTGCACCCATTATTCACAATCATTGAGCAAAAACGAACATCTGATTTTATAAATTCTTTTTTGCATCAATACACTGAAAGTGGAAGATTGCCAATGTGGGAACTATCTGGTAATGAAACAAATTGTATGATTGGATTTCATAGTGTTTCGGTAATTGCGGATGCTTTCACAAAAAACATTGGGGCTTTTGATACGGTTTTAGTTTATAATGCGATGAGGGCAGCTTCGAATTATACAAATTTTGGAATCCCAAAGTTTAACGAAATGAAATATTTGCAAGTTGAAAATGAATCTGAAAGTGTTTCTAAAACATTAGAATACTCTTATGATAATTGGTGTGTTGCCCAAGTTGCTAAAAAATTAAATAAATTTCCTGACTATCAAATGTATATGAAACGTGCCCAAGGGTACACTAATTTATTTAATACTGAAACTGGCTTTTTTCAACCAAAAAAAAATGGAAATTGGCTTCCAAATTTTAATCCAAAAGAAGTCAATAATCATTATACTGAAGCAAATGGATGGCAGTATAATTTTTTTGTTCCTCAAAATATTGATGGATTAATAAAATTAATGGGTGGAGATAAAAAATTGGAAATAAAATTAGATGAGTTATTTAACACCTCGTCGGATTTAAATGGACGAACCCAAGCGGATATTACTGGACTCATTGGGCAATATGCTCATGGAAATGAACCAAGTCATCATATGGCTTATTTGTACAATTATATTGGGAAGCCTTATAAAACCCAAGAAATAACATATAAAATACTAACTGAATTTTATAAAAATACACCTGATGGTTTGATTGGAAATGAGGACTGTGGCCAAATGAGTGCTTGGTATGTAATGAGTTCGATGGGATTTTACCAAGTGTGTCCTGGGTTTCCGGAATACACCGTTACTTCTCCGTTATTTGAAAACGTAAAAATAAATTTAGAGAATGGCAGGACTATAAAGTTAGGCACTAAAAATTTCACCAATCAGTTGCAGTATATTAAATCATTTTCTATTAAGGGTAAAGTAACAAATAAGTCTTCATTTTTTCATAATTCAATTGAAAGTGGAGCAGATTTAGAATTTGTACTTCAATCAAAAAATGATACTGCAAATGTTTTTGGGAAAGCTTATTTTGATAGGCCTCATACCAGAATAACCACAATGCCAATGGTGCCAGTACCAACAATAAATTCAATTACAAAATTAGGTGCTAATTCAACAACTGTAACAATAACATGTCCTAACAAAAAAGGAGTTATTCGATATACCACTAATGGTATTGAACCAACCAATAAATCGAAAGTTTATACAACTCCCATTATTTTAGACTCATCATCCACTATTAAAGCAAAAGTTTATTTTAATTTAGATAGTAGTAGTACAAGCCAAAATAAAATTTACAGAAAGCCTAATGACTGGAAAGTTAAATTAGTGAGTATATATGATAAGCAATACAGTGCTGGTTCTGATGAGGGAATTATAGATGGAATAAGAGGAACTCTAAATTGGAGGGCAGGGGAATGGCAAGGTTACCAAGGTCAGAATTTTGAATGCATCATTGATTTAGGGAAAGAGAAAAATATTCAGTTTATTACGTCTACCTATTTACAAGATACACGTGCTTGGATCATATTTCCAAGTCAGGTAAAATATTTAATTTCAAATGATGGAATAAATTATAAGGACTTTGGTAATATTGAAAATGGTGTAGCGGCTAATGATTATTCAGTGCAAATCAGATCTTTTAGTTCTACAAGTGAAAATAAATTGAGTGCTCGTTACATAAAAGTGGTAGCTAAAAATTTTGGTAAATTGCCTGATTGGCATTTAGGAAAAGGAGGAGAAGCCTATATATTTGTTGATGAAATTGAAATTAAATAAATGAAAAAGATTGTTTTTATATTTTTAGCATTACCTGTTTTAATGCATGCCCAAATTAAAAATGGTTTGTGGCGTGGCGTTTTGCTTCTTAATTCAGAAAACAATATTGAATTACCTTTTAATTTCAGTGTAAAAAATAGTAAAGGTAAAAAGCAATTGATAATTCAAAATGCTCAAGAGAGAATTGTAATAGATAATATTCTTTTAAAAAGCGATTCATTGAATTTTAAAATGCCAGTTTTCGATTCTGAATTTAGAACTAGAGTGATTGGTGATTCAATGTTGGAAGGTGTCTGGATTAATCATTCGCGTACTGAAAATAATAGGATTAAATTTTCTGCAGCTTTTGGAAATGGTGAGCGTTTTATTTTTCCTAATGAAGAAAAGTCACTTCCGTTTTATGGAGGTAAATGGGAAGTTACTTTTAGTCCATCACTTAAAGATAGTTCAAAAGCCATTGGCGTATTTGATACAGAATATGTCGGAAATAAATTGAGTGGAACCTTTTTAACGGAAACAGGAGACTATCGTTATTTAGAAGGGAAAATGTATAAAAATAAATTATACTTAAGTTGTTTTGATGGTTCGCATGCATTTTTATTTATTGCTGATAATAATGGTACAGAAATTATTAATGGCGATTTTTATTCGGGAAGTCACTGGAAAGAAAATTGGATTGGAAAACGAAACAATGCATTTGAGCTTCATAATCCCGAAGACTTAACTAAGCTAATTTCTCCAGATGTGAAAATTGATTTTTCATTTTTGAATCTCGAAAAAATTAAAATATCGCTTTCTGATGATCGCTTTAAAAACAAACCTGTTATTGTTCAAATTATGGGCAGTTGGTGTCCAAACTGTATGGATGAAACTGCTTATTTAGCGCATGTTTACAATGAATTTAATAAAAAGGGATTAGAGATGATTTCTGTTTGTTATGAACGCACAAGTGATTTTGAAAAGGCTAAAGAAAATCTATTAAGG
>JAYVIS010000282.1:0-2364 GCA_043769975.1 Bacteroidota bacterium | reverse complement strand
ACCGAATTTTGGTTGAGTGATATGGCTAAGGGATTTGTCAATAAAAAAGTAATTTTATTAGGTTATGGCGCTTACAAAAAAGAGTCTGGTTTTTTAAATACCTTAATAAGGTTTGATACATTTTTAATTGCTTTAAATTATTTATCAGCAGCAGTAAAAGGGAAAGCTTATATGGGAGTTGGCCGTAACTTAGGCTATACGAAAGAATTGTTTTATAAAGAAAAAGGATTTGCTAGTCATTATCACATTCAATCAGGAGACGATGATTTATTTATTAATCAAGCAACTACTTCTGAAAATACAAATATTTCGATTTCAAGTAATTCTACAACCTATTCAGTAGCAAAAGATACGTTTGCTAATTGGAAGCGTCAAAAACAACGCCATTTAACTACAGCTCCTCATTATAGTATTTCGAGCAAAACGAGAATCATGTTTGGATTTTTGATTCAATATGGATTTTATGTCATGTTTTTTAGCCTCTTGTTTTTTAAAACAGCTTTTTTAATAGCATTAGGCGGTTTTTTTATAAAAATAATGATTCAATTAGTTATCTTTAATAAAGCATCCAAAAAATTAAACGAAAAGGATTTATGGCAATTTGCATTTGTTTATGAATTTATATTATTAATTATTTACCCAATTTTTCACATTAGTAAATTATTACATAAACCAAATAAATGGAAGAGTTAGACCCACATCAAAATCTTACAACCAAAGCGGTATATGACTATAATCTTATACAACGTGCATTGAAAAATGCTGATCAGAAGGCCTATGCCGAGTTATTGCAACGTTACCGCGAATCTGTTTACTTTGTAATGTTGAGAATGTGTAACAATAAAGATGATGCTGAAGATTTAACGATTGAAGCATTTGGAAGAGCTTTTAAGAGATTGGAACAATATACTCCAACCTTTGCTTTCAGCACATGGTTATTTAAAATTGCAAGTAATAATGCGATTGATTTTTTAAGAAACAAAAAGAAAAATTTTGCCTTATCATTAGATACAAAAATAGAGAATGATGAAGGTCAAGAATTTTCAAAAAGCATAAAATCAGAAACACTTGATCCGGAAGAACACATTATTAAAAAACAAAAAATTCAGCATTTAAGAGTTGTTGTTGATAAACTTAAACCGCGTTATAAAGAATTAGTTGTATTACGTTATTACGAAGAATTGAGTTATGATGAAATTGCAATTAAATTAGATTTGCCTGTAGGGACTGTAAAAGCGCAGTTATTCAGAGCAAGAGAGTTTTTATATAATATTTTAAAAAGTTCTGAAAACAAATTATAAACCGTGAAGCCAGACATTATTCTCAACTATTTTCCAGATTTATCAGAACAACAAATTAGTCAGTTTGAACAATTGTATGATTTGTATGTTTTTTGGAATGCCCAAATAAATGTGATTTCACGAAAAGATATTGATTTATTATATGAGCGACACGTTTTACATTCATTAGGAATAGCTAAAGTAATGCAGTTTAAACCTCATACAAAAATTTTGGATGTAGGCACAGGTGGTGGTTTTCCAGGAATTCCCTTAGCCATTATGTTTCCGGAAGCTAGTTTTCATTTGGTAGATTCTATTGGAAAAAAAATAAAAGTGGTTAATGAAGTTTCAAAAGCAATAGGTTTAACAAATTTATTTGCTGAACACGAGCGGGCTGAAAAAGTAAATGATAAATTCCATTTTATTGTTAGCCGTGCTGTTACTGAGTTTCCTGTATTCTATAATTGGGTTAGCCGTAAGATATTAAAAGATAGTTTTAATGATTTGCCTAATGGAATTTTATATTTAAAAGGTGGTGATCTGCAAGAAGAGTTTGGAATGTATTATGAAAAAGCAAAATTCTATGATTTAAAAGATTATTTTGAAGAAGAATTTTTCGATACAAAAAAAGTAGTTCATTACGGCATTCGTTTTAAATAAGACTCTTTCTCATTGTTTCTTTTCTTTTTCAAGAAAGAAAAGAAAAAGAAATAATATTTTTAAGTGCATCTTAAATAAATTTACCACATAAAAAAACGCTCCTAAAAGCGTTTTTTTTATTTCACAAACTTTAATTTTATTAAGCCTTGTTATAATCCCAAGTTTCCATAAACTTAGTGGTATAATTTCCAGCAATAAAATCTTCGTTATTCATTAATTTGATATGGAAAGGAATTGTTGTTTTAATACCTTCAATAACATATTCACTTAATGCTCTGCGCATTTTAGCAATTGCTTCTTCACGAGTTTGAGCAACAGTAATTAATTTTCCAATCATACTGTCATAATTTGGAGGAATTGAATAGCCACTATAAACGTGTGAGTCAACTCTTATCCCATGTCCACCAGGCGTATGTAATGTTGT
>JAYVIS010000281.1:0-2548 GCA_043769975.1 Bacteroidota bacterium | reverse complement strand
TATTCAAAAATAATTTTTCAAATCCCAATTCAATAATTTCTTCTTTGGAAAAACCTAAAAGCGAACTTATATTTTCTGAGCAAAAAATAATTTTTTTATCAGAATTTAAAACACAAACGTGTTCTAAAAAATTATTTAAAAGAGTATTGAGAAACTTTGGATTTTTCATCTTGCAAGTTTTAGCTAAGATAAAATAATATTCGTAATAAAAAAACTAAAGTTTGTCGAAAACACGACCTTATTTTAAATACACTTAAAATAATCAAAAGGTTCTAAGCAATCCTGACATTGATATAAAGCTTTGCAAGCTGTACTGCCAAACTGAGAAATTAGCTTTGTGTTTATTGATTTACAACGCGGACAAGCAATTTTCTTTTCTTTACCCGTGAGCCAACTTTTATCTTCTGTACTATTTTCGGGTGGAGCAATGCCATATTTTCTTAATTTTTCTTTTGCCTCAGGTGTTATCCAATCGGTTGTCCAAGGTGGGGAAAAAATAGTTTTTATTTCAATCGTGGTAAATCTATTTTCAGAAAGCTTTTTTCTAACATCATCTTCAATTTGCTTCATTGCTGGGCAACCACTGTAAGTTGGTGTAATTTTTAAACTAATAGTTGTATCATTAATAATTTCAACATTTCGAATCACACCTAATTCGATTATAGAAATAACAGGAATTTCCGGATCTGGAATTTCTGAAAGTAATGCAAAAATATCTTCAGTAGTTTTCAAAGTATTATAATATAAAAATAGCCGCTAAAATCATAATGACTATAATAACAATGTATTGCCAAACATCAACAAAATAGGGAGACATTTTTTTCCAGGTTTCTTTTAAGCTCATTGTAGTAATATTTTATATAACTTCTTTGTTGGTTTTGCACACTTCGTTTGAATATTATCAATATAAAAAAAATCTCCAGGTTTCAATTCATTTAAAATTATTCCTGACGTAAAAGAAAACATATTACCTACAACTTTTTCAGTCTTTAAACTTCCCCTATATTTAGCACTTATTTCATACCTAATTTCCTCACAAGTGCCTGGTATTTCCTTTATATAATTACTAATTCTTCTACTAACAGCGAACGTTTGAAATGATATAATCAATGTTGTATCATCTTTAACAACCCTTTTAACTATCTTTTCTTTAGAAGATACTTTTTCAGCTTTTCTTGAAATTTTTATTTTATCAATATGCTTTTCTTGTGCTTTAATTGAAAAAATATAAAAACAGAAAAAAACAGTTAATATATTGAATCTCAAAACACTCTTTACCATTTTGCATCAGGATACATCCTTGGCAATGCCTGCATTTCAGCCAAAATAAAAGCCAAATGTTCAGTATGTATTCCTTTTCTGCTACCTGTTTGCATAAACACATTTTGAGGAATTGTTAATGTTGATTTTGCAGCCAATTCAGAAATATGTTTTTCCCATTTCGTTTTAACTAAATTTAAATCAACTGCAATTCCTTCTTTTATTAATAGCTCATCAACTTCATTCATTTCAAACAGCTCATTGGTGTATTGCCAAAGTTCATTTAAAGCTAATTGAACTTTGTTATGACTTTCTTCTGTACCATCACCAAAACGCTCTAACCAAGCTGATGTGTGACGTAAATGATATGTTACTTCCTTCAATGATTTTTGAGCAATTCCTGCTAATGTTTCATCTTTACTTTTAGATAATTCCTGATAAAAATAATAATCAAAACAATCAACTAACACTTGTCTCGCAATAGTTCGCGCATAATCACCATTTGGTAATTCGGTAATTTGTGCATTAAAAAACTGTCTGTCGTTTCTCAAAAAAGCTAAATCATCTTCAGTTCTTCCTTTGTCTTCAATTTTTGCAGCGTATTCTAAAAAAGATTTTGCAGCTCCTGTAATATCTAAAGCAATGTTCGTTAAAGCTAAATCTTCTTCCAAAAATGGGCCATGTCCAGTCCATTCGCTCAAGCGTTGGCCTAAAATTAAATTTGTGTCTCCAATGCGGAGTATATAATTAAATAATGCTTCGTTCATTAATTTTTAGTTTTTAGTTTTTAGTTTTTAGTTTTTAGTGCGAGTGGATGTGATATTAAAAACTCAACATTAAAAACTAAAGACTGATTTTTACTACATATGCCCTATTGCATCTGGTATTTGGTAAAATGTTGGGTGACGATAAACTTTATCATTTGATGGTTCAAAAAATGGTCCAAAATCCTCTGGGCTACTTGCTACTATAGCGTTTGATGGAACCACCCAAATTGAACATCCTTCGCCACGGCGTGTATATAAATCGCGAGCATTTTCTAATGCCATTTCTTTATCAAAAGCGTGCAAACTACCGCAGTGTACAAAAGGTTGACCTGCTTTTTTTTGTAAAAATACTTCCCAAACTGGGCCTTGATTATCCATATTATAAGTCTTGAGTTTTTAGTGTTAAGTTTTTAATATTACGAATAGGTTTAAAATAAATGTTGTCTTTTTGTTTTTATTTAAAACTAAAACTCAACATTCAAAATTATCTAAGCAGCTTCATAAACCTCATTGCGCTTTTT
>JAYVIS010000280.1:0-6010 GCA_043769975.1 Bacteroidota bacterium | reverse complement strand
AACTAACATTTTCCCTCATTATATCAGTTACGTTAGTAGATAATGGGCTGTCAACATAAACTTTAATATTTGGTAATAATCCTTTATTTTTAAGTTTATCAAGGATGTAAACAATTTCTTGCGTTCTTCCTAAACTAAAAGCAGGAATAATTAATTTACCTTTTTTCTCAACGCAAGTGTGTCTAACTACATTTAGCAAGTGTAATTCAGCATCAACATCAACTTCATGCAATCTATCTCCGTAAGTTGATTCACAAATGATATAATCAGCCTGTGGGAAAACTTCAGGGTTTTTTAAAAGTAAATCATCATATTTTCCAACATCACCCGAAAAAGTTAACTTAATTGTTTTATCACCTTTATCTTTTATTTTTAGATTTACAATTGCACTTCCCAAAATATGACCTGCATCAGTAAAAGTTAAAATCGCATCTTCATTTAAAACAAAATCAGCATGATATGGAACCGTTTTGAAATGTTTTAAACACCTATCTACATCTGTGGTTGTGTATAAAGGAACAAGTGGTGCTTCTCCTCTTTGTTCTCTTTTTTTATTTACATATTTAATATCACCTTCGTGAATTTTAGCGCTATCATATAATAATACCTCTACTACCTCTAATGTTGGAGGTGTGCAATATATTGAACCTAAAAATCCCTCTTTTACTAAAAGTGGTAAATTACCCGAATGATCTATATGAGCATGAGATAAAATAACGACATCTAATTCAGATGGAATTAAGTCTAAATTTCGATTTAATGAATCTGTTTCTTTTCCCATACCCTGGTATAAACCACAATCTAGTAAAATAGTAAATCCTTTATCAGTAATAACTAAATGTTTACTGCCTGTAACGGTTTCTGTTGCTCCTATAAATTTTAACTTCATATGGTTCAAATGTACGTTATAAAAATACTGATTAAGTGATAAAAGTCATAATTAAAACTGATAAAGAGTGTGTTATTTTAGAAATTCGAATTCTAAATTTGATAAAATAAATTAAATTTAAAATTATGAATACTATATTAGTTCCTATTGATTTTTCTGAAACTTCTGACAATGCACTTAATTATGCTGTTGGTTTAGCTAATTATTTATCTGCAAAAATTATCCTTCTTCATGTAGATTCAATTCCTTTAGTAAATAATGAGTTTCAGGATTTATCATACGTAATAAGTAAAAGTAAAGAAGAAAATGTTGCAATGCTAAAAGATAAAGCTGAGTTGATTAAAAAAGATAATTTTTTGATTGGTGAAATTGATTATTTTGCTGAATCAGGAGAGTTGAAATCACAAATTAGTAATTATATCACTGACAAAAATATTGATTTTGTTGTAATGGGTGTCAGTGGACATAATACTGTAATAGGAAAAGTTGTATTAGGAAGTAATGCAGTTTCTGTTTCGAGAGAAAGTAATATTCCAGTATTTATTGTTCCTAAAAATTGCAAGTTTAAAAAAATTACAAATATTGCCTATGCTAGTGAATATGATACACGTGTCATTGAGCACAACGGATTAATTCAAATCAAGTATATTAATGCCATTTTTGGTTCTTTGCTTTATGTACTGCATATTATTCCTAATAATCATTTAATTAATGAACAGGAATCGCAAATAGATAGTTTTGTTGAACAAAAATTGGATCATACAAATCATCGCACTTTTATTTTAACCGATAATAATGTGAGTGTTGCTATTTTAGATTTTATTACTGCTCATAATGTTGATTTGGTTGTTCTTGAACAAAAGGAACATTCATTTTTGTATAAATTATTTCATACGAGCGCAACTAAAGAACTTGCATTTAGCAGCCCAGTTCCACTATTAACTATTCATAATTAATTTTCGTTAATTGTTTTGACCTTAATCACTTAAAAAACTGACAATTGTCAGTTTTTTTGAGTTTCAATGGTTTTATGTTTGTACTGTGAAAGTTATAGAAAAAACTCCCGTTACAACTAAATGCTATCATTGTGGTGAAGATGTTGAAAATACAAATTTTCATATCGAAGATAAAGAGTTTTGCTGTAGAGGTTGTCAAACAGTTTTTGAAATAATTAATAAGAGTGATTTGTGCTCCTATTATGATATTGAAAGCAGGCCTGGAATTAATCAAAAACAAGAAATTAGGAAAGGGAAATATGATTTTTTGGATGATGAAAAAATCATTAAAAAACTGACACATTTCCAAGATGATACACATCAACATGTTATTTTTTATTTGCCACAAATGCATTGCGCTTCTTGCATCTGGATTTTAGAACATTTGAATAAAATAGATTCTGGAATTATAAAATCACAGGTAAATTTTATTAAAAAAGAAGTGACAATTATTTTTAATTACAAAACAACTTCGTTGAAAAAAGTTGCTGAGGCATTAACTATCATTGGTTATGAGCCACATATTAGTTTAAATGATATAAGTTCGAGTAAAATTAAAAAATATGATACAACTCGAATAGTTAAACTAGGAATTGCTGGTTTTTGTTTTGGAAATATAATGATGTTGAGTTTTCCAGAATATTTTTCTTTTGGAAAATCAGAAGATACAGAATTGAAATTTTGGTTTAATTATTTGAATTTAGGATTGTCATTACCTGTTTTTTTCTATTGCGCTTCTGAATTTTTTATTTCTGGCTATAAAGGACTTCGTCAGCATTTTTTAAATATTGACGCTCCCATTGCTTTAGCGGTGCTTATCGCATTTGTAAGGAGTATATACGAGATAGTTTCAAATACAGGTTCCGGATATTTAGATTCGATGTCAGGCATTGTATTTTTTATGTTAGTTGGTCGTTACTTTCAAAATAAATCATACCAAAGTATTTCTTTTGAGCGTGACTTTACTTCTTATTTCCCGCTAGGAGTTAGTGTCATTAATTCAGATGGTTCTGAAAAGCAAATTTCAGTTTCAGATTTAAAAGTAGGTGATCGAATTAAAATTCATAATGATGAGATTGTTCCTGCTGATTCTATGTTGTTTTTAGGTAAAGCAACAATTGATTACAGCTTTGTAACTGGCGAATCAATTCCTGTTGAAAAAACAATCAGTGAAATTATTTACGCTGGAGGAAAACAAACATCAGGAGCAATTGAATTGGAAGTCATAAAAGAAGTATCTCAAAGTTACCTCACGCAATTATGGAACAACGAAACGTTTACTGAAAATAAAAAAGAAGTTAAAGTTTCATTTATTCATCAGGTTAGTAGATATTTCACCTATATCTTATTCTCAATCGCAATAATTGCTGCAATCTATTGGATGTTTAATGATTCCTCAAAGGTATGGAATGCAGTTACTTCTGTATTAATTGTTGCCTGCCCTTGTGCTTTATTATTAAGCGCCACTTTTACAAATGGCAATATGATTCGCATTCTAAACAAATATAAATTATATGTTAAAAATGCCTCCGTAATTGAACATATGAGTGATATTGATACGATTGTCTTTGATAAAACGGGGACAATCACTGAACAAGGAAATTCTGAAATTATTTTTAATGGAACAGATTTAACAGATGAACAATCTCAACTTATTCGTTCGTTGGCTAACCAATCTAATCACCCATTAAGCAAAAGTGTTATGAGCTATTTGCCATATAGTAAAATTCAAAATGTAAAAAATTATCAAGAGTTTAAAGGATTAGGAACATCTGCAATAATTAATGAACATCCTATTAAAATGGGATCTTCCGAATTTGTTTTAGGTAATCATGTTGTCGAATTAAATGCAGGAAGCAAAGTATATATCAGTATTGATGATGTACTTATTGGGAATTTTATTGTTAAAAATACCTATCGAAAAGGCTTAAATACTATTGTTTCATCTCTTGGTTCTCAGTTTGATTTGAAAATTTTATCAGGTGATAATTCAACTGAAGAAACCTATTTAAAAACATTGTTTGGTAATAAAACTGAAATGTTATTTAACCAAAAGCCTGAGGATAAATTAAACTTCATTAAGGAATTGCAACAAAACAACAAAAAAGTGTTAATGATTGGAGATGGATTGAATGATGCAGGTGCTCTTAAACAAAGTGATGTTGGAATTGCAATTAGCGATAATACCAATAATTTTTCGCCAGCTTGTGATGCAGTATTATCTGGTCAAAATTTCCAACTTTTAAAAGAATTAATAAATTATTGCAGAAAAGAAAAAGTGATTATTTACGCCAGTTTTGTTCTTTCGATACTTTATAATTTTATTGGAATATTTTTTGCTGTTCAAGGCGATTTAATTCCAGTTATTGCAGCTATTCTTATGCCAATAAGTTCAATTAGTATTGTATTATTAACTATAGGTCTAAGTACTTTTTACGAATTGAAATTAAAAAAATAAAACACTGATAAAAGTCATTAAATAGGATGATTAAAGTCAATTATAAGGAATTTTAACAACTTAAATTTACATCCGATTATGAGCGCAATTTATGTAATGGTAGGGGCTAGTTTAACATTAGCAATAGGGTTTTTAATAGCCTTTATTTGGTCGGTTAGAAGTAATCAATATGAAGATGATTATACTCCCTCGGTTAGAATGTTATTTGATAATACTACAAAACAAGAAAATAAACAAGAAATAAATAACCAAACAAAAAAAACAAAATAATATGGAACTACAAAAATTTCAGTACGACAACAAAACCGTTAAGATGTTTGCATATGCAACCATTCTTTGGGGTTTAGTGGGTATGCTTGTCGGTTTAATTGCAGCTATACAATTATACTTACCCGCAGCAAATTTATCATTGCCTTATACAACTTTTGGTCGTTTACGTCCATTACATACAAATGCAGTCATTTTCGCTTTTGTTGGTAATGGAATTTTTATGGGTGTTTATTATTCATTACAACGCTTATTAAAAGCTCGAATGTTTAGTGATTTATTAAGTAAAATTCATTTTTGGGGTTGGCAATTAATTATTGTATTAGCCGCTGCAACATTAGTAATGGGTAAAACCACAGGTAAAGAATATGCAGAGCTTGAATGGCCAATTGATATTTTAATAACACTAGTTTGGGTTGTTTTTGGTTGGAATATGTTTGGAACAATTATTCGTCGTCGTGAGCGTCATTTATATGTAGCAATTTGGTTTTACATCGCAACGTTTGTAACTGTAGCCATGTTACATATTGTTAACTCAATTGAAATTCCTGTTTCTTTTTGGAAATCATATTCTGTTTATGCTGGTGTTCAAGATGCTTTAGTTCAATGGTGGTATGGACATAATGCGGTGGCATTTTTCTTAACTACACCTTATTTAGGATTAATGTATTATTTCTTACCTAAAATTGCTCAGCGTCCTGTTTATTCATACCGTTTATCTATTATACATTTCTGGGCTTTAATTTTCTTATACATCTGGGCTGGTCCACATCATTTATTATATACAGCTGTTCCTGATTGGGCTCAATCTTTAGGAGTTGTGTTTTCAGTGATGTTAATTGCTCCATCTTGGGGTGGAATGATAAATGGATTATTAACTCTTCGTGGAGCTTGGGATAAAGTTCGTGATGATGTTGGTTTGAAGTTTTTAGTTGTTGCAGTTACAGCTTATGGTATGGCAACTTTCGAAGGGCCGATGTTATCTTTAAAAAGTGTAAGTGCTATTGCACATTATACTGATTGGATTGTAGCTCACGTTCACGTTGGTGCTTTAGGGTGGAATGGTTTTATGACTTTTGGTATTTTGTATTGGTTAATACCAAGATTGTTTCAAACAAAATTATACTCTCAAAAATTAGCAAACATGCATTTTTGGATTGGTACTTTAGGTATTGTATTGTATGCGGTTCCAATGTATTGGGCAGGTTTTATGCAATCTTCTATGTGGAAAGATTTTACTCCAGAAGGTCAATTAAAATGGCAATTTTTGGATACAGTTACTAAAATGATTCCTTTTTATGTTGCTCGTTCAATTGGTGGTGCATTATTTTTAGTAGGTGCTATTATGATGACCTATAACTTAATCAAAACTATTAAAGTTGGTACATTCTTAGAAATTGA
>JAYVIS010000279.1:0-13726 GCA_043769975.1 Bacteroidota bacterium | reverse complement strand
CCAATTTTTAAAATAATTATAACCATCTTTAAAATGCTTACATGCCACATAGGTTGATTTTTCAACATCATAACGCTCATCCACATTTTCATTTATAATTAAACCATATCCTTTGGCTGTAGCAGGCATAAGTTGCCAAAACCCTGTGGCGCCTTGTGCAGAAATAACATTGGATAAATGACTCTCAATTACAGCTATGTATTTAAAGTCATCAGGTATTCCTTCTTTTTTTAAAATTGACTCTATTAATGGGAACCATTTTTTAGCTTTATTAAATAAAACAAGAGAAGAACTTTTCCATGATTTATTTCCAAAAAATTCTTTTTCCAAACTTTCTTTAATTTCAAAATCATTTAAAGGTACTTTTTCACCGGCAAACGAAAGATTAGCAGGTAAATTCAATCCTAAAACTTCAAAATTAGAATTTGAATAGTCTAAAGAATCACTATTAACACGAAACGAAATAATTTTGAATAAAAAAATAAAGATAATTAACGTAAAAAATGAAATATATGCTCGGTGAGCTTCTGATGTTTTTTTAGTAAATAGCTTTAATATAATTACCGAAACATTCATTTTCGTATAATAATTGTGTTTAAAAACAACGTTAAAAACACCAAAACACAAAACACTAAAGAAACCACCAACCAAAATATTTGAAAATTTAGAATCAAATTTAACGCTAAACAAAGTCCTATAAATTGTATTGTGAAAAATAAAATGGCTATTCGTTTTTCGGTAATACCTTTAAAAAACAGGTGATGTGTTGTATGATCTTTTCCACCAATAAATGGTGATTTCCCTCTTTTAATCCGGTTAATAAAAACGGTTGTGGTGTCAACAATTGGTAAAATAAAAACAGTGAGTACTACAACAAAGCCTAATAATATTGGATTTACAGCATACCAAGAATTATTAATATATGAGAAAGAATTCCAGCAGTTTTCAATTCCAACGGTAGCTAAAAAAACACCCAAAAATTGACTCCCTGTATCCCCCATAAACATTTTTGAAGGATGCCAATTATAAATTAAAAACCCAAATAATCCTCCTAACACTCCCAAACTTAATATGGCAATTGGCGAAAAAATTAAATTAATGTTGAATGAAATTGAAATAACAAAGAACAGAATTACAATAGAAACAATAGTTGTTATTCCATCCATATTATCGAGCATATTTATAGAATTCATTAATCCAACAACCCAAAAAACAGTAAACGTAAAATTAAATGCCTCACTAGCAAAAATATTTATTTTAGTATTTGTAAAATAAAGAATTAACCCACAAACAATTTGAACTACAAACTTTAATAATGGCTTTGTATTATAAGCATCATCAGCTAATCCCATTAAAAATGCTAAGGTGCATGCAATTAAAATTCCAATAATTTTTAAATTACTATAATGCAATGGCGTTATACTATTAAATATATTTAGAAAAATAAACGTTATTAAAAAAATTAAATAAAATGAGATGCCTCCTAAAGAAGGTTTAGATAAGCTATTCCATCTTATTTCTTTTACCAAATTAGATCTTACCCCTAAGTTTTGGGAAAATTTCAATAAAATTAAATTAAATGCGAAGGAAAAAACAAACGCTATACCAATCGTTAGAATTACAAATAATAAGGTATTTTTTTGAAAAAAATCCATTAAAAAGGACTTTTAAAATCTTTGAAAATGGTTCCAGAAATATCTTTATCAGATAACAATGGATTTTGAGTTTTCCAATCAATACTTAAATCTAAATCATTCCATAAAACAGTACCTTCAGATTCTTTATTATAAACCTGAGTACATTTATAGGAAAAAATGGTATTATCACACAATGTAACAAAGCCATGAGCAAATCCAGGTGGTATATAAAACATTGTTTTATTTTCCTCATTAAGTTCAATAGAGACATGTTCACCATATGTAGGTGAATTTTTTCTAATATCAACGGCTATATCTAATACAGATCCAGTTATTACTCTAACTAATTTCCCTTGGGCAAATGGAGGTGATTGAAAGTGCAGGCCTCGCAAAACCCCCTTATGAGACAATGATTGATTATCTTGAATGAACTCAACCGGTATATTATTTTTACCAAATACTTCTTTATTATAACTTTCAAAAAAATATCCGCGCGGGTCCGCAAATACTTTAGGTTTAACAATAAACAAATCTTTTATTTTTGTTTCTAAGACTTCCATGATTTTAATATTCTTCTTTTGTTTAACTCTTTATCGTCTTCGTAATATCCATTTCCATATTGATCACCATAACCATAACCGTATTTATAATCATTTGAAGATCTATTTGTTTCAACTCCATTTAATATAATGCCAATTTTTTTAATATTACCTTCCTTAATCAATTTATCCAAAATTTGCACAAACACTTTTTTTGAATAATCTGCTCTAAACACATAAATTGGATAATCTGCTTTTTGAATTGTTGTTATACCATCAGTTACTAAACCAATTGGTGGATTATCAAAAACGATATAATCATATGTTTTTTTCAATTCTGCAATAAGTACATCTAACATATCGCTAATAATCAACTCCGATGGATTTGGAGGAATTGGACCAGCAGTGATATAGTCTAAATTTGGAAAATGACTTTTATTAATACATTCCTCAATACTAGTCATGTTAGTTAAAATGGTACTCATTCCATTAAGATTACTTACTCCAAAACCCTTATGAATTTTAGGTTTACACATATCTAAATCTAACAAAATAACTTTTTTGCCTGTATAGGCTAATATACCAGCAATATTTAAACACACAAATGTTTTTCCTTCACCTGAAATAGATGAGGTAACTGCAATTATTTTTGAGCCTGGCTTATTATTAATAAAATTCATGTTAGAACGAATCGTTCTAAACGCTTCAGAAATTTGAGATTTAGGATTTTTATCAATTACTAATTGAGAAATAGGAACATCACTTTTGTAATTTGGAACAATTCCCAAAACAGAAACAGATGATTTCAATTGCCTAGTAATTTCTGTTAAAGAGGTTATTGTATTATGTAAAAAATATCTAAGAAAAATAATTAATAATGAAAATACTAAAGCAGATAAAATCGAAATAATTATTGCATTTTTAGTATTTGGAGATACTTTTTCACCGGCATTTAAAGACTGTTCTAAAATTACATTTTGAGAAACAAAGCCAGCCTTTGAAATAGAAAACTCAGTTTTACGCTCTAATAACATGGTATAGTATTTTTCACTAATACTAAATAAACGCATTAAACGAGCATGTTCCATGTCCTCGTCAGGCTCTCTTACCGTTTTGTTTTTAAATTCGGACGATTTTAAAGCTAAATTGGAATATTTTGATTTATACTTTAATCTTACTGAATTGATGCTCTCAATTAAGAATTTTTTTTGAGTTTCAATACTCGCATTAATCTGCTTTATATTTTCACTGTTTGGAGTTGCTATATATAGTAGATTCTCTTTCTCAATTAATAGTTGTTGAATTTTTGTTGTGTATTGCTTAATCGTATATTCATCTTCTGTACCAGCAATTAAAGATATTAATTGATACGTATCAAGACTTTTGTTTTTATTAATATTTGCCTGAAATTCAGCTAGCAGCTTTTCTTCCAATTCAATTTTAAGCATTTGATCCTCAATACTTGTTAACCTCATTAAATCAGAAGTTAGCACTTCATTTTTATCCGAATAGTTTTTATCTTTTCTAAACGTTTGCAAATTATTTTCTGAAACCTTTAGGGCATCATATACTAATTTTAATTGATCATCAATAAAGGATAAAATACTCTTCGAACTCTCACTTTTTCGTTCTACATCATATTTTAAATATACTTCAGAAACTAGATTTACCAGGTCTTTTGACTTTTGAGCATTAATATCTTTAACCGTTATTTGGATAGTTTTTGCTGCATCATTTAGTAACTTAATTTCCAGTTTTGATTGCAATTCGTTAGTAACTTCATCTACATTTTTTAAAACAAAGTAAGATTTATTGTCAGAGTTTAAGATATTTTGAATTTGATTGTTTTCCAATTCATTGTTTAATGATATACTTAAATCAAAGAATGGAGAATTTAAAACATTGTTTGTATTAAACGGAATTGAAAAATTTTTTCCTTTCGCAAAGAATGAAATTTTCCCATTTGTTAAGGAATTAAAAGTGATGTAAATTTTTGTTCCATAAATAGAATTTTGTTTTACATTGAATTTTACAAAATAAGGAGATGATTTATAGAGCTCGTTATTTTTAAATGTTCCTTCGTTAAAATAACTAATTTGAACGTCTGAATTTTCAATTACTTTTTTTAAAAATATTTTTGATCGAATTTGCTCAATTGCTTCTGCAATTTTATTTGAACTACCTTCAACTTTATTAATTTGCAAGATTTGTGATGCTTGTTGGCCATCATTAATTTGAATTACAGAAGAAGCTTGATAAATAGTTTGGCTATATCTTAAGTAAACAAATGCTAAACCTAAACTAATAATAAAAAGTAATAATACAATCCAAAGACTTCTTTTTACAATGTAAAGTAATAACCCAAAATCTAATTCGTTATTAAACTTTGAATCACTATAATTTTCTGTAATATTATTCGGCTCAGGATTTGTCAAATTATTTTTTTATAAATATTGTATAAATTAATAAAGTTGATGTCAATAAAGAAATAACAGGTGTTAATTCTCCCACAACAGTTTTAGCAAAACGATATCTAGGTTCAACATAAATAATATCATTAGCCAATACAACGGTATTTCCAACTGTAATACCTGATATTTTAGATAAATCCATTAAATAAACTTTAGGTTTATTTGATCCATCATTCCGAATTAGCTTTACTTTATAAGCTTTTCCATCCTCTTGAATACCGCCACTAAGCGCTAAAGCCTCAATAACTGTGGTATTATTATTTAATAAATTTAAAACTTGGGCCTTGCCTCCATTACCTGGAAATACAATTACACGCTTGTTTGTTACTTTAGCAGTAACAAAAGGTTTTACATAAAACTCATTATAAATTTGTTCTAAATAGGCTTCAGCTTCAGCAATTGTTAATCCAGCTAATTTAACCATTCCAACTAAAGGTAATTTTGCATAACCATTACTTTGAACTAAATAATCTAAATCTAAACGCGTATAATTTCCGCCTGAGTTTGCTAAATCGATAATTTTAAATCCATCATTTGAGAAAATTCTTACCTGAACTAAATCATTACTTTCAATGCGATAATTTTGCTTTATTAACGTATCAGCTATTTTATCGTAAGTAAAATCAGTTGGAGTTTTAAGCATCAAATTTGCTTTAAATAATTTACATGATGAAAATGAAATTATAAATAGCAAGGAAAATAAAATTTTATAAAAATGCATAGGTATATGTTATGTAACAAAGTTAATATTTATCCTTAAAATATCAAAAATCATGCAGTTTTTAGCAACTGATGATACAAATTCCTCATATCTGAAACAAGTCTCGTATAACTAAATTTTGAAATTGCCCAATTGATACCTTCTTCAGCTGTTTTTGATTCTAATTTACAGGCTTTTAATAAATTTATAAAAAATGCATTTTTATCATTAACCTCTGATAAAAAACCACAATTTGGATGCAAAACATCTTTAATTCCACCAACATTAGTAGAAACAACAAATTTACCAGCTGCTTGTGCTTCTATAATACTGACAGGAGTTCCTTCATTTAATGAGGTGAGTGCAACAATATCTAAACCATGTAAGGCAAAATCGATATTAGTAATCCAGGATGTAAAAATCACATCAACTTCATCCTTTGGATTTTCGCTATAAGAAACATTATTTTTTACGCAGATATCTTTAATTTTTTGTTTGGTTTCTCCATCACCAATTACAAATGCTTTAAAGTTTGAAAATTTATTTTCTTTTAAAAATGCGATTGATTCAATAAACAGTTCATGATTTTTAATCGGTGCTAAACGGCCAATAATACCAATGGCAATTTGGCTTTCGGAGAGGTTGTATTTTTCTCTAAACTCTTGTCGGTTTTGTTCCTTATTTAGTGTGAATTTTGTTAAATCAAACCCTAAAGGCACAACATAAATTTTATTTTTAGGAGCAATTTGAAAGGTTTCAGATAATTCTTGTTTTTGAATTTGACTGATTGCAATAATGGCTGTTGATTTTTTTGCCAAATAACGTTCAATAATTTTATAAAAATTAGTTTTTAATTTTCCGAAATAGGAATGAAAAACATGGCCATGAAATGTATGAATAATAACAGGAACTTTACAACTAATTGCCGCTAACCGACCAATTGCTCCAGCCTTAGAGGCATGCGTATGAACAATATCAGGCTTAAATTCCTTAATTATTTTTTTAATTTCTTTATACGCAGCGTAGTCAGCTTTTATATTTATTTCGCGCTGAAACTGTTTTAATACAATTGGTTTTAATCCTAAACTTTCTGGTATAAATAACGAACTATCTTCACCCTCTTCTTCTGGCCCACCAACTAACATGGTTTCAAATTCAGGTGCTAAATATTTAGATAAATAACTCACATTATAAGTTATTCCACCAATATTAAACCGGTTAATTATCCGAAGTACTTTAGGCAAATTAGTTTAGGTTTAATTGGGTAGAAAGCTCTTTAAAATCAATACCATCAAAGTTTCCAGAGCTCATCATCAGTAATACTGAATTGGCAAACGACTTTGATTTTAAATAATTTACTAATTCTAAACTATCGGTAAAAACTTTTAAATTGGGTGTATTAAAATAATTTAAAACTTGCTCAACGGTTATTTCTTTTAACTTTTTGTGTGCAATCGTATGTGGATTAAAATAAACAATTGCTTCATCAGCCTCTGCCATCGAACCATTATATTCTGCTAAAAAATTTTCGTTTAAACTGCTAAACGTATGTAATTCCATACAAGCAACAATGTGTCTGTTTTCAAATTGGTGTTTTACAGCTTGCGTTGTTGCTTTTAATTTAGATGGCGAATGAGCAAAATCTTTATAAAAATTAAAGTTTTCTGTTTTAGTAACTAATTCCAAACGCTTTGCAGCACCTGTAAAGGATTGAATGGCATCGTAAAATAAATCATCAGTTAATCCCAATTTATTACAAACAAGTTTTGCAGCATTCATATTCATTAAATTATGATTACCGAAAATTTGTAAAGGAATTTCTTTAGATTCCGTTTTTAAAAACGTAACTCCATTCTTAATGTAATGATTTGGAATAGAATACGATTGTTTATCTAAATGATTGGAAACACCAGTTCTATTAGCTAATTGCTTAAGCTCTGCGTCTTCATTGCAATAAATAAGTGTTCCGTTTGGTTCAATTAAATTAATGAAAATTTCGAACTGGCTTACATAATTTTTGAAGGTTGGAAACACGTTAATATGATCCCAAGCAATGCCACTTAAAACGGCAATGTTAGGTTTATATAAATGAAATTTTGGGCGTCTGTCAATTGGAGATGCTAAATATTCATCGCCTTCAATAACAGCAATTGGAGCTTCATTAGTTAACTTCACCATGGTTTTAAAACCTTCTAATTGTGCACCAACTAAAAAATCAGTATCCATTTTATGAAAATTCAATACATGTAAAATCATTGCCGTAATGGTTGTTTTACCATGACTGCCACCTATTACCACACGTATTTTATCTTTAGTAGCTTCATAAATATATTCGGGATAAGAATATATTTTAAGATTTAATTCTTTTGCTTTAATTAATTCCGGATTATCTTCACGGGCATGCATACCAAGTATAATGGCATCAATATCAGACGTAATTTTATTTGGAAACCAACCAATTTCAGCAGGTAAAATACCAGCATTTTTTAAACGTGTTTTTGAAGGTTCATTAATCTCATCATCACTACCCGTAACCTCAAAACCTTTTTCGTGAAGTGCTAATGCCATGTTGTGCATAGCACTTCCTCCTATTGCTATTAAATGAACTTTCATTGCTTATTAAATATATGACTAAGTAAGTATATTTTAAGGTAAACAATTAAAGTATTAAAAAGCATTTTAAACAGTGGGTTGTTAATGTAATATAATTGAATATACACATCATAAAATGACTAAAAACTAACAATATATTAATACCTTCACGCCATCTTTTATATCTTTTGAAATCACTCAAATCAATAAACGTTTATTTTTTAAAGTATAAGTGGCAATTGCTGCTTGGTGCTGTGTTTGTTGTATTATCAAGTTTATTTTCAATTTATCAAGGCGTTATTGTAAGAAATGCCACCAACGAAATTTATAAAATTTTTGAAAATCATTCAATTGTTAATTCAAATGTGTTTATAAAACACGGGATTATGCTTTTGGTTTTTGCATTAATCAGTGGTTTCTTTTTGTTTTTGATGCGCCAAACATTAATTGTTATGAGTCGCAATATTGAGTTTGATCAAAAAAACGAATTATATTCACACTTTCAATCGCTTGATTTTAATTTTTATAAAAAAAACAAAACAGGTGATTTAATGACTCGCATCAGCGAAGATGTAGGTAAAGTCCGAATGTTTACAGGTCCTGCAGTTATGTATTTAATCAATACGTTTGCCACTATTGTTATTGTTTTAGCGTTTATGCTCAAAATTAATTGGCAATTAACCCTTTTAGTTTTTGCTCCACTCCCATTTCTTTCATTTATAATTTACAAAGTTTCTGATTTAATAAATAAACGTTCTAATATCGTACAACAAGAACTTTCAAAACTCACGTCTCATACACAAGAAACATTTTCTGCTATACGAGTAATTAAAGCTTATAACAGAGAAAAATATTACCAAAAAGAACTCGAAAACTTAAATGAAAACTATAAAAAACACAGTTTAAATTTAACCCTCGTTGAAGCATTTTTTCAACCCATTTTAGTTTTAATGATTGGTATTAGTGTAATAGCAACCGTTTGGCTTGGTTCAAAATTAGTAATCAGTAAAACTATTGAAGTCGGAAATGTTACCGAATTTATTATTTATGTATACAAACTCACCTGGCCTTTTGCATCTTTAGGTTGGGTAACCTCACTCATTCAGAGAGCTTCTGCATCGCAAGCACGAATTAATGAGTTTTTAGATTATAAATCTGATATCATAAATAAACCCACTGTTAATTCCAAAATTGAAGGCAATATTGAATTTAAAAATGTCAATTTTACGTATGATGATAATAAAATTGATGCCGTTAAAAACTTCAATCTCAAAATAAACAAAGGAGATATAATTGGTATTAAAGGGCAAATTGGAACAGGAAAAACAACTTTGGTTAATTTGCTAACCCGCATGTATGACGTAAGTTCTGGTGATTTATTAATTGAAGGGAAGCCGATAAAAGATTATGATTTATTTGAACTTCGAAAAAGTATTGCCTGTGTGCCACAAGATGTGTTTTTATTCTCTGACACCATAAAAAACAACATTGCATTTTCAACAAACCATACATTTACTGAGCATGAGATTATTGATGCCGCAAAAGCAGCTGGTGTTTATGATAATATCATGGCATTTCCAGAAGGTTTTGATACAGTTGTAGGCGAACGAGGGATTACCTTATCTGGAGGACAAAAACAGCGAATTTCTATTGCCAGAGCGATCATTTCTAAACCTCAAATTTTAATTTTTGATGATTGTTTATCGGCGGTAGATGTTGAAACAGAAGATTTAATCTTAAATAATCTGAAAGAAATAATGAAAGACAAAACATGTATTATTATTTCTCACCGTGATTCAGCATTGCGAAATGCAAATAAGGTTGTAGAAATGTATTAAGCATAGATTAAATTAATAAGCTCATTTATTTTCAATACCTTAGCCAAATGAATAATCGATCAACCTTATTAAAAAGTATTCGTCCAAAAATAGAAGTAGATAATACAAAATCAACTGAATTAGAAATTTTTCAAAGCGTTAGTCTTCTTCCTATTCTTAAATTACAAAATGAAATTATTTTTGCTTTGATTAATAATTTTTTAGCGGAACATAAAGTAGTTGTAAAAAACTTAACCGATAATAAAAAAATTGAGCGTATTCATGATATTTTCAAAAATAACATTCAGCAAAAACAATTGTTATTTGGTGTGGTAATTGGTCATTTTACTCATGAAGAAATTCTATTTTATAACCAAAATAAGAAAGAAGTAACCAAACGAATTATTACAATGCTTTTAGAACGCGTTTGTTCCCAGCTTGATAATCTTCACTTTTAGACTATTATTTAGAATCAACCAGTTTTTTCGCTTCATTTATATCCATTCGAACATCATTTTTAAAAGCAGCTACAAAACAGTCTTTATAGCCTAATTCTTTTAATTTAGTTTGTTGTTTAGTTGCGTCATCAAAAGTTTTAAAATTACCTGAAGTGTATTTGTAAACGGCACCCATTTTATAAAACCAAACATCAGTTACGTTAGCGTATTTTAATTTAGTATCAACTTCTTTATCATGGCTAGCAAATTGAACTTTAAACAAAACTTTAGAATTAGAGGAATTTGTTACAAGTACTTTTTCAGGCTCAACTTTTTCCTTTACTTCAATAGCTATATTTTTTTTAGCAATTATTGAATCAACGCTCGCAATTCTTTTTAAAGGATACTTTTCTTCATTAACTTTAAGGTTAATAGCTTGATTATAAAATGACTTTGCATCTATATAATTTTTATTTTTATAATTTAAATCTGCTAAAACAATGAGTTGTTTATATTTTTTTAGTTTAGATTCTTTTTCAGCATTATTGGCATTTAATTGGGCTGCAACAGCTTTAGCAATAGAATCAGCAATGGCTTTAGCCCTTAATTCCTTTTCTTTTTTTATTGCTAAATCTTTATTTTCAACAGGTTTATCTAAGGTCGTTTTCACATCAACTTTTGGTTTTTCTGGTTCCTCTTCTTCAACAGCAACTGAACTAGTGTCTTTCGAATCAATGTAAACTTCTTTTTCTAGGGGTTTTTGATTTTCTAAATCATCGTTATAAGTAAGTTTAGTTCCTTCAACTTCATTTTTATATTTTCTAAAAGCTCTAAACAAACAAGCAGCCATATAGTCTTGTCCTTTTTCAGAGCCTAAAAACTTTTCTTCTTGTGGGTTTGTTAAATATCCTATTTCCGTTAAAACACTTGGCATAGCAGTTCGCCATAAAACCCAAATACTTTGGCGATGAACACCTTTATCAACTCTACTTGCTTTTTTCGAATATTCTTCTTGAATTTTCATAGCTAAACCAGCACTTTGTATCACATAAGCAGATGTATAATTACTCATTATAATATAGCTTTCCTGACTATCAGGATCAAAACCTTGATATTTTGATTCGTAATTATCTTCTAATAAGATAACTGAGTTTTCGCGTTGTGCTACTTTCATTTTACCTTCTTCATTCTTTAATCCCATCACATAGGTTTCCGAACCGTAAGGAATAGGATTTGTAGTTTCAACAACCACATATTTACCTTTTTTGTTTTTATAGGTTTTAGCATGCATCTTACCCGTTTTTTTATCTTTTATCATCACTGGTTTACCGGCAGCGTTGCAATGAATAGAAATAAATAAATCGGCATTATTATCATTAGCAATTTTAGCCCTGTCTTCTAAATCAACAAAAACATCCGTTTTTCTGGTAAAAATAACCTTTACATCTTTAATGTTTTCTTCAATATATTTACCCAACTTTAAACCTACGGCAAGTGCAACAGATTTTTCATTATGAATATGCCCGCTACAACCAGGATCTTTTCCGCCATGGCCTGGATCAATGACAATAATTTTCACCTTTCGCTTAGGGTCTTGTTTAGGATTTACAAAGGCACCAAAACAAAGGATAATTATAAAAGAACTAAAAAATAAATTATATTTTTTTAGCATTGAATATTTAAAAATTATAGACATTTAATAATGATATTGTTAGCTTTACAGATTAGTAAATTTAAACCCTAGTTTGTATTAATTCGTTTAAACGTATATTTTTTTTACTCTTAACAGTGTTCATAACTGTTATCAATTCCTATGCACAAGGTGATTTAAAAAAAGTAACTAAAATAAACACTCCTACTACTCAAAGTGCTGATTCTAACAAATTAGGTATAACGCAAAATAGGGCATTAACGTTACCAAAAGATACTTTAAAAAATGTTAAAATAGACACTTTAGAAGATGATGGCGAACCCCTTGAACATCAGATTATTTATAACGCGAGAGATTCGATAAGATACGAAACCGCAGGGAATAAAATATTTTTATTTGGGGACGGTTATGTGAAGTACGAGGAAATGGAATTAAAAGCGGAGTTTTTTGAAATTGATAATGAAAAAAACACGATTACGGCTTTTGGAAAAAAAGATAGTTTGGGTAATGAAATTGGAAATCCTGTTTTTAGCGATGGTGATAAGGAGCTCGTTAGCCGAAAAATGATTTATAATATTAAAACAAAAAAAGGTAAACTTTTTGATATCATAACAAAAGAAGGTGATTTAATTTTAAAAGGGAAAGAAGTAAAAAAAGATAGTAATAATGTTACTTATTTTAGTAAACTGAGCTGCATTCCTTGTCAGTATGCAGATTCAAGAACGATATTTAAAACAAATAAAGCCAAAATAATCCCAAATGATAAAATTGTTACTGGTCCTTTATATTTAGAAATTGGAGGTGTCCCTACTCCATTAGGTTTGCCTTTTGGCTATATACCAAACACTAAAAAAAGACACTCAGGCGTTTTAATCCCATTTTATGGAAATAGTGATAATCTTGGATTCTATTTAAAAGATGGTGGTTTTTATTGGGGAATAAGTGATAAAACAGATATGACAATTCGTGGCGATATATACAGTTACGGAAGTTGGGGTTTAAGAACAACTAATAATTATGATGTCAATTACAAATACAATGGTTCTTTAAGTTTAGGTTTTTCTGAATTTAAATCAGGAGATAAGGAAATTCCTGGATCATACACTAAACAAAAAGACATTTCAATCAATTGGAAACATTTTCAAGATCAGAAAAACAATCCAAATACGCGTTTTAGCAGCGATGTAAATGTTCGAACATCTAAATACAATACGTTAAACGCTTTAAATACCGGGCAATATTTAACCAATACATTTCAATCAAACATCAATTATACCAGGTCATTTAAAGTGTCAACATTAAGTGTAAATGCAAGACATAATCAAAATACCACAACTCGTCAAATGGATATTACATTTCCTGAATTAACATTTAACGTCAATCGTTTTTATCCGTTTAAAAATGAAAGTAGAATCAAACAAAATCCATTAGATAAAGTTGGTATTAGTTATTTATTTGAAGCACGTAATACGTTATCAGGAAAGGATTCTTCCATATTTAAAGGTAATATTGGTGATAGTTTAAAATATGGTGCAAGACATACCTTACCAATTTCAACCAATGTAACCTTATTTAAATATTTTACAGTAACGCCATCCTTAAATTTAAGTGCGGTGATGTATACAAAAACAACTGAAAAAGAATTTAACTATAGTTCAAATTCAATAACCAACTCTACTAAAAAAGAATTTAAAACTGGGTATGATGCTAATTTCAATACCTCGTTTACAACTAAATTATTTATGGATTATCTTTTTAAATCCAAAGCAATTAAGCAAGTAAGGCATTTGCTCATTCCAACAATTAATTATACGTATAGACCTGATTTTGGAGAGAAACAATATGGTTTTTGGAAACAAGTTAATACTGATACGATTGGAAA
>JAYVIS010000278.1:0-4270 GCA_043769975.1 Bacteroidota bacterium | reverse complement strand
AAGCTATTTACAAATGAATTTATTTTATTTAGAATAACTTTAAATAACATTCAATGACAATTCTATGACGAAATAAATTTTATTATTTCCGAAATTTACAACTGTGAATTCTTTTAAGATAATCAGTATTACCCATAAGTTAGTTTCTTTAGATCTAATTGGAAAATTACATTTAGACGAAGTACATCAGCATGATTATTTAGGTGCTGCAAAAGTAATGTTAGGGTTAAAAGAGTTGATGTTTTTAAGCACGTGTAATCGTGTTGAGTTTTTAGTTGTAACTGAAAATGAAATTTCAGACTCTGTTTTGAATGATTTATACTCATCCATAAATTCAAGAATATCTGAAAAAGAATTAGCTCAATTAATTGAAGGCACCGTAGTTTATGATAATGAAAAAGCTTTAACACATTTATTTGAAGTTTCAGCTTCCTTAGATTCTTTAGTAGTTGGCGAAAGAGAAATTATTACGCAAGTAAGAAAAGCTTATGATTTTTGTAATGTTTTAGGCTTAACCGGAGATGTAATTAGATTAGCTATTAAGCAAACTATCGAAACTGCCAAGCAAGTTTTTACAGAAACTGATATCGCCAAAAATCCTGTTTCAATTGTTTCTTTAGCATATCGTCAATTAAGAAATCTAGGAATAAAGAATAATGCGAGAGTGCTTTTTATTGGTGCAGGTGAAACAAATATTAGTATGGCTCAGTATTTAAAAAAACATCAGTACGCTAATTTTACTGTATTTAATAGAAGTTTAGAAAACGCAAAAAAACTTGCAGATCAATTAAATGGAAATGCTTTTGAATTATCGGAATTAAATAATTATAATTTGGGATTTGACGTTATTATTTCATGTACATCTTCTCAATTACCAATCGTTTCAACTGATATTTATAAATCTTTATTACAAAATGAAAATTCAAGAAAAGTAATTATTGACTTAGCAATTCCATCTGATATTGAAAAAAATATAATTTCCGAAAACGATATTCACTACATCGGCATTGAATCTCTTAAAAAGCAAGCAGAAGAGAATGTATTAAAACGTGAAAGCGAAATAGGTTCATGTAGAATTATAATTCAAAATAAAGTTGAAGAATTTAAAATACTTTTTCAGGAAAGAAAAATTGAATTAGCATTTGGCGAAATTCCAAAACAAATAAAACAAATTAAAGAACTTGCTATTAATGAAGTTTTTGCAAAAGAAATAAATTCTCTCGATGAAAATGGGAAAATTGTACTTGAAAAACTTTTAACTTATATGGAAAAAAAATATAATGCTTTAGCAATTAAGACGGCTAAACGTGTTATTTTAGAAGAAGAAGTTTAATTTTTCGTATTTTTTTAATATTTTATTTTAAGCAAATTGTGGTATACATTAGAAATAATGCTTACACTTGTTTTAGATTATTACTAATTCTTAATGATAAAACATAGCATATTAGTTTTTTGTTTAATGTGTATTTGCTTAAATGCAAAAGCGCAAAAATCAGACACAATTTTACTCATGAATGGGAATATTGTTGTTGAAAAAGTAATTGACACCTTGATTGGTGCAGTGACTGTATTTAATCCCCAAAAGAGAACAGAGAAATTGCATTATGAATATGATCAAATTTATTGTGTAAAGTATTCGAGTGGATATACTGATTATTATTATAGACAAGATTCCGCGCTTGGAAATTATTTTACAAGAGATGAAATGGAGTATTATATTTATGGAGAACGTGACGCCAGAAAAGGATTTAAAGCCCGTGGTTCTTTAATAGGAGCTGGTGTTGTTGGATTAGCAACTGGTGGATTAGGAATTTTTTTCGCACCTATATTTCCTTATGCTTATATGGGTTTGAGTGGAATTCCAAAAGTTAAAATTAGACACAGTACAATTAGTAACCCAAATTACATTGATCAGGATGCATACATATTAGGTTACGAAAGAGTTTCACGGTCTAAGAGGCGCATTCAAGCTTTAATCGGTGGAACAGTTGGATTAGCTGTTGGGTATGGTTTATATTTTACCGTATTAAAAGATAAATTACCGGCAACACTCAAATTGAGATTTTAAAACAAAAAAAAGGTTTATCAATTTTGATAAACCTTTTTTGTTATAATTGAAAATAGTTTTTATAATAAGTCATTAGCAATGTTTGCTAATTCACTTCGCTCGCCTTTTTGCAAGGTAATGTGTGCATATAAATTTTGACCTTTTAATCTATCAATTAAATAACTCAGTCCATTACTTTGTGAATCTAAATATGGAGTATCAATTTGATAAATATCTCCTGTGAAAATAATTTTAGTGTTATCTCCTGCTCTCGTAATAATCGTTTTTACTTCATGAGGAGTTAAGTTTTGCGCTTCATCAACTATAAAGAACATATTACTTAAACTTCTTCCTCTAATAAATGCTAATGGACAAATAACGATTTTTTCATTTTCAATCATTTCATTTATTTGTTTGAGCTCTTTATCTTTTTCAGTAAATTGACTTTTAATATATTTCAAATTATCCCATAACGGTTCCATATATGGATTTAATTTTGAAGTAATATCTCCAGGTAAATAACCAATATCTTTATTGCTTAATGGAACAATTGGTCTTGCTAAATAAATTTGGTGGTAATTCCTTCGTTGCTCTAAAGCGCCTGCTAATGATAATAATGTTTTTCCTGTTCCTGCAACTCCTTGTATTGTAACTAATCTAATATCAGGATTCATAATTGCATCTAATGCAAAAGATTGCTCTGCATTTTTAGGAATAATTCCGTAAGAAGAAGTTTTTGTTACGCGTTTCAATGTTTTAGAAGGCTTATCATATCTGGCTAAAACAGAAGCGTTACCATTTTTTATGACATAATAATGGTTTGCACATGGCTCTTCTTTTTTTAATATATCTTTTGCAGGACAAACACCTTTTTCATAAATTTGATTAATAAGTGTTGGATCAACTTTGTCAATTGTTCTACTACCAGTGTATAATTCATCTACTGTTAATATTTTGCCAGTTGTATAATCTTCAGCGTGAAGATTTAATGACTTTGCTTTTATCCTTAAATTAATATCTTTTGTAACCAGAATAACTTTTCTATCAGGATTTGTTTCTGCTGTATATAATGCTGCATTTAAAATACGATGATCCCCTTTTTTTTCTTGAAATATTTTTTCAGCATCAATTTTTGATGAATTATGCATTTCAATTTTAAAGTTACCATGAGTCTTTCCATTAATTGGAGTCCATTCCTGAAGGGAATTTTGTCCAGACATCAAATCAACATATCTAGTAAACTCTCTAGCAGAAAAATTCTTGGTGTCATTTCCCTTTTTAAAATTATCTAACTCTTCTAAAACAGTTATTGGAATAACAACATCATGTTCTTTAAAATGTTTTATTGCTGTATGGTCATAAATAATAACAGATGTATCAAGTACAAATATTTTACGCTCATTACTCTTTGGGGTCGGAACTTTTTTTGCCATATAAGTTTAATTAGGTTTACATAAAGCTATCTTATTTTAAACACTAAAAAAGAAATACTATTAAATAGAAATAAACAGCAAATTGTTAATCTGTTCATGATTTAAATATTTCGTCCAAATACTTGACATTGTAATTTATATTTATTAGGTTTAAATTAACTAAACTTTAAACCTTTCGTAAATGAAAAAATTTTTACTCTTAAGTGCCCTTTTTATTTTAATGTTGTCTCAAGGGATTTCACAATGTATGATGAAACCAATTTTGTTAACTCAACGTGTGAGTATGTCCCATATGGTTATTGAAGGAAAAGTTATTGATCAAAAAAGTTTTTGGGATCCATTGCATCAAAATATTTATACCTCTAATTTAATTGAGGTTTATAAAACTTTTAAAAATACTCCAGCGCCTTATATTGAGGTGATTACAGAAGGTGGAATTGTTGGAAACAACAAAGAAGTTGTAGAGCCATCTTTGCAATTAGTTTTAAATGATATTGGCGTTTTTACCATTAATTCGAATGTTTTGCCAAGTCAATTTGGAAAACAAGTTTATGAGTGTTATGCCAGTGCACAAGGGTTTATAAAATATAATGTTGCCGAAGATATTGCAACTGAAACATTTAAAACGTATGCTAGTTTATCAACGACACTTTATAATGAAATTCAATTAGCTACTGGATCAACTTTTACAGTAATTAAACCTTACAATGCATTTTATATTCCAACTAGCTTGTCAGTTGCTGCGCCTGCAGCATTAACCAGTTTTTCGCCAACAACAATCACTGCAGGA
>JAYVIS010000277.1:0-4037 GCA_043769975.1 Bacteroidota bacterium | reverse complement strand
TGGTTCGGAAAGCAAGGCTGGATTAATGTCTCCTAAAAAACTACTAACAACAACTATTGGTGACGAATTAAAAATTAATACCAATCAACGCTCAAAAGTATTTGCCGTTTCCTTAAAAGACAGAAGTTCAATATTACCAGCAGGACACAGTGCTAATGGTGCTTTTTGGTTTGATGGAAGTGTAGGGGAATTTATTTCGAGTTCGCATTATATGAAAACATTGCCAAGCTGGCTTAATGATTTCAATAAATTACAATTACCACAACAATATTTATCACAAGGCTGGAAAACATTATATCCTTTAGGTACTTATGTTGAAAGTATTAGTGATAATAATAATTACGAGCAAGCGCCTAATAAAAAAGATACGGCCATATTTCCTTATAACTACAAAACTCAATTAGAGAAAAATAATTTTGATATTATTAGAGCAACGCCATACGGAAATACTATTACAAAAGATATTGCGTTGGCTTGTTTAAAGGCAGAGCAATTAGGAAAAGGTAATGAGACTGATATGTTATGTATAAGCTTTTCGTCAACGGATTATGTTGGCCATTCATACGGACCACGTAGTGTAGAAATAGAAGACGTTTATTTACGTTTAGATAAAGATTTAGAGGAGTTGTTGAATTATATAAATACAACTATAGGTAAAGAAAATGTTGTTATCTTTTTAACTGCCGATCATGGTGCTTGTGATGTTCCAGCACATTTGATGGATATGAAAATACCAGGAGGTTATATTAATGAAGCTGAATTATGTAAAAACATTAAAACATTTTGTTATAATCTGTATAGTGATAGTTTGGTAAATGGGATGGAAAATCAACAATTATTTTTAAATGAAAATAAAATGATTGCATTAAATTTAAATAAATTTTCTGTAGAACATACTTTAGCAAATTTCCTTTTAACAATCAAAGGGGTTGCAGAAGCCTATCCATCAGATGTTTTAAAATATGAAAATTATACCGATGGAAGTTTTAAATCGCTTATTCAAAAAGGGTATAATCACGTAAGAAGTGGAAACGTTGCATTTTCATATAATCCAGCGTGGATGGAATACCATAATAAAGGAACAACACATGGTGCATCTTACAGTTATGATACTCATGTTCCATTACTATTTTACGGAATGGATATTAAACATGGCTCTACAGTAAATAAAGTAAATATTGTGGATATTGCTCCAACTGTTTCAATGATGTTGCATATTTCATTTCCTAATGGAACAACAGGAAAGCCTTTAATGGAAGTATTTGACAAATAAATTAGTTTTTAAAAAAGTAGTATTTATAAATGAAATTGAAAAAATACTATATTCTTCTGTTTATTACCTCTTACTTTTCCTCTTTTTCTCAAAACGTTGATTCCATCATTTCATCACCAAAATTGGAAAATTATATCCGATTAAATTATGATAACGATTTTTTTAGTGCTACTGATCGTTACTATACACAAGGAATAAATTTGACAGTCATTCACCCAATTGCTAGATATTCGCCTATTTCTAGAATATTAATGCCACTAAATAAAACGGCTTTAAATTATTATGGGCTAATTTTTACACAAGATTGTTTTACGCCTAGAAGTATCAGATATGATACAATAAATTATTTAGAAAGGCCTTATGCCGCAACTTTTTTTGTATCACATGTTTTAACTTCAATAAACTCATCCGTAAAAACAATGCTTCAAACCCAGTTAGATTTAGGTTTTATTGGACCTTGTGCAAAGTGTGAGGAAGAACAAAAAGCAATCCATAAAGGATTAGTAAATATTAGACCTTTAGGGTGGGAAAATCAAGTAAAAACTGACATCATCGTTAATTATAGAGCTAAATTTGAAAAAGGAATTCTTATTCAAAAGAACATTGAATTTATAGCAACTTCTACAATGAGATTAGGATCCTTATATACTGATTTAGGATTTGGTTTATTTACACGTATAGGATTTTTTAACCCTTATTTTAACAACTTAGGATTACAGAAAAATTCCGTTAAAAATAAATTTCAATTGTATGGTGTTTTTAAATTAAACTCCAAACTTGTTGGCTACAATGCCGCATTGCAAGGTGGCTTATTTGATAAAAACAGTGTGTTAACGGTTCCTGAAAATAGGATTAATAGATTAGTTTTTGATGGTTTGGCAGGTGTTGTCATTGCCTACAAAAGAGTTAGTTTAGAATACAGTAAAACAATACTAACTCCTGAATTTGAAGGTGGATTATACCACGGATGGGGAAAATGCGCAATTACAGTCTGTTTTTAAAGAATTAATCATTGAGCATTTCATTGGTTGGCTCAAAAATCATAATCTTGCCAAGTGCAATGATAACTCCACCAATTGTTTGCTCTACTATTTGCCAAGCACAATCAGCTAAAATATAGGTTAAATTTAAGTTTTTAGTAAAAGAAATTCCTAAAACGGTAACAAAGGCAAATAATAAGAAGCCAATAAAAAAGCCACTGGCAATACCTCTAAACATTGGATAAAAAAATAATTTAGTAAATATTTTTGATTCATAGGTTCTATATAAAACATATGAAATTGCTAAATAGACTAAAGCCGCTAAACCTAAAAAAATTATTTTCGGGAAAGTGATTGATTTTAAATCATTAAGAAATACGCCATGCCAAAAATAGAATGCAGCATACATTAATATGGCAGAAACAATCCAACTTAAATAAAATCTATAGGAGTAATTCACTGTACAAATTTAATGTTTTCTTTGTCCATTACACAAAAACTTTGCCAATTATTTGTTAGGATATTGCCTTAAGTTTCTTTAAATTTGGTTTATGCGTTTTATTGTTAAAATTTCTTGGAGTTTATTAATTCTATTAACTATTTATTCTTGTAAAAAAGAAACAACTTGGGATATTGATGCCGCAATACCAATTGCAAGAAGCCATTTGAATATTAGTAATTTTTTTGGAGATACTATCTTTAAAGAAGATGCATCGGGGCTAGTACATTTAGCATTTACTAAGGAAATTCTTAATTTAACAATGGATAGCCTTGTGAAATTGCCTGATACAACAGTGAGTATTGGCTATACGGCCTTATTTAATGCGAGTTTAAATCCAGGCGATTTAATATACTCAAACGTTGGAGTGGCCTCAAATCAGGAAATTACATTTGATGTTGCAAATGGTGTTCAATTAAATAAAGCAATAGTTAGAACAGGGTATTTAAAAATCGAATATTTTAATACGTATGCTCAGCCTTTAAATTTTATTTATGATATTAATTCAGCCAAATTGTGGGGAAATATATTTCATGTTAATCAAACTATTCCTGGTGGTTCATTATCTAGTCCATCTTCATTTATAAAATATTATTCATTAAAAGATTATGATATCAATTTAACGGGTTTATCAATGAACAAAATAAATACGCTTGTTCAAACCTATTCAATTAAAACAGATGTTTCTGGTGTAACTGATGTATTAGTGGCAGGACAAGGATTAACTATTAAATTATCTTTCATTGATGTTATTCCTGAATACGTTCAAGGGTATTTTGGACAGCAAGACTTGTCGTTTGGCCCAGATTCCAGTTATTTTGGCTTGTTAAATAATTTCAGTACACAAAATTTTAAATTAACGCAATCCACTATTAATTTTTCTGTGATTAATGAGTTTGGAATCGAATTGTCTAGTACAATAAGTAATGTCAAATCTATTAAGGTAAACCCTTATAATGCTGTGACGTTAAATACTGGAAGCATGCTCCAATCAATGAATATTAATAGAGCCGGTAAAACCAATGTGCCATCTAATCCTGTATTTCCATATGTAAAGCAAATAATTTTTAATAACATCAATACAAACTTAAATCCGTTTTTAGAAAATATTCCTAATTACTTAAGTTATACTGTAAAAGCAAAACTGAATCCATTAGGCAATGTATCTGCAGGAAATGATTTTGCTTATTATGGGCATGGTTTGAAAGTTATTGCAGATGTTGATATTCCACTAGCCTTATCTGCAGATTATTTTAAGTTAACAAATTATGCAAAAACTGATTTT
>JAYVIS010000276.1:0-10302 GCA_043769975.1 Bacteroidota bacterium | reverse complement strand
ATTACCGCCAAAAACTTTGCTTAATATTTCAAATCTTTTTTGAATAGCATTTCCAGAAAATGATTCATGTTCTACTTTTTGTCTTAATTTAATTTGTTTTGATTTCTCTCTACCTACTCCATTATCTTCAATTGTACAAATTAGCATTTCTTCGATTTTAAGAGTAATTATTAGTGATTTTTTTCCTTCTTTATGAAGCAATCCATGAACAAGGGCGTTTTCAATAAATGGTTGAATTAATAAAGGAGGAATCATAACATCTTCCTTATTTTCAATATGAATTTTATAGTCCAAATCTTTTTTAAAACGCAATTTTTCAAGAGACAAATACAATTCGAGCAATTTTAGTTCTTGATCGATATCAATAAAATCTTTTTCAGAATAATTAAGAGTTCTCCTAACCATATTTGAAAAAGTAGTAATGTATGAATAGGAATTTTCAACATCTCCCTTTAAAATCAAATCTTGAATAGAATTCAAAGAGTTAAAAATAAAATGGGGATTCATTTGAGACAGTATTGCTGTGAGTTTTGAGGCATTTAATTCACTTTGCTGTTCAGATTTTTTACGTTGAATATTAATCTGCCAACGATATAAAAATAATACTGATACTATAAATAATAAAACTGCAGAAATAATAAACCACCAACTCAAATAAAAAGGAGTTGATATGGTGAACGAATAGGCTAAACTTTCACTAAAAACACCTTGATTCTCAGCTTTAACTAAAAACGTGTAATCTCCTGGTGCAAGCGCGTTATAAATGATTTTATTGTCGCTAAATGCAGAAATTAACCATTTACTATCATAGCCAACTAATTTATAATGATAGGTTATATTCTCGCTATTTCGAAGCGTTGGCGAGGAAATAATAAATCGAAATTTACGCTTGTAACTATCAAAAATGGTCGTTTCATTTATATCTTTAATGATACTATCATTTACTTCAATTGATTCAATTTTAATGATTGGTTTTTCTATCTTAGTTTTTAATTGATCAATATCAATTTTTTGAACTCCTTTAGAATGGGTAATCCATAAATGGTTAGCAACAATTTCAAAATCAAAAATCCTATTTGTAGAAAATCCATGCATTTTATTAAGTTGGATTAACAACTCACCTTGTTTATCAAATACAAAAAATCCAAGCGAAGAGTTGGTATATATTCTATCGTTAGAAATAATCAATTTAGAGATTTCAAACTCTCTGTTATTCACTTTTGGAACAATTTGTTTTTGTAATTTGCCATTCTCAAATGTTAAGATTCCATCTTTTTTTGTGGCAACATATAATGTGTTTTTTTCGACAAATAAATCATTTGCGAAAATTTGTTTACCATTATACTCAGTATTTACAACACTTCCATCTTTTTTAAGAATTTTTAATCCATCTGCCGTTGCAACAAATATATTATTTGTACTAGGTTCAATTTCTATCGAATAACAGCGCATTTTTAAGGCTGAAATTGTTTCCGTTTTAAATGAATTAAACTTAGTAATTGTAATTTTGCAAACTCCTGAATTTAAAGCCAAAAAAACATCCTTATTCTGACTAATAGCGGCGTCCTTAAGTGAAGATGAATTTATTGTAAAGACACGACCTGTATTTTTATCATAAGCTTTAATTGGACCATCATCAAAAATTACATACGGAAAATTTTTCCAACTGTAAAGAGCTTGAAGTGGTCGTGTACCAAAATTTGATATTATTTTACTGTGACCATTCTGAAAGGATAATAACTCACCTTTTAAAGTTCCCATGAGCAATCCAATTTCATCATCATAATGAATGCTTACAATAGATTGGCCATCTGGTAACGATAAAACATCTGGTATTTTTAAATTGGGTATAACTAAAACGCCATTATTAAAAGTACTTAATAATATATTACCTTCATTATCCTTGAATACATCTGATATTAGATATTGAGAAAACATTAAATCCGATATGTTTTTTTCAACTAAATTTGTCAATAATCTTACACCAGAAACTGTTCCCGCAATCCATAATTGATTATTTTCATTATAATACCTTAAAAATTCATTTGTCTCTATCAAAGGCCATTCTGATAAGGAAGTTAATTCGTTTAACTCTTCATCAAAAGCATAAATTAATTTATCTTTAGTGCTAATTGCATAAGACTTTTCGCTAATTCTAAAAAATTTAAGAAGGCCACTAATTTTTTTTCCTTTGTTTAATAATTGAACAATTTGTAACTTACTATTTTCTAATATTATAATTGAATCTTTTTCAGAAATATGACAGATAGTACTTTTGTTTTTTTTCAAAAATGCTGCTCCATAATTATTTAATCTTGGTGAAATTGTATTTATTTCTTTGCCATGCTTATTAAAAACGAGTACTGTTCTTGTCGTTACAATTAGATTATCTTCATTAGAAATTGCTAAATAAATGTCATTTGACCGTTCGTTTTCTTTGAGTTCATAAAAAACGGAACATATACTGTTTTTAATTTTGAGTATTTGATGATTTAAATTATAACAAAATATTTCTCCATTATTATTAATAACAAAACCAAAGGCAGAAAGCCCTTTCATTCCTTCACATTCTATTTTTTTAAAACCATAACTATCATATTTATAAAACCCTTGATCAGTAGCAAACCAATAATTCAGTTGCTTATCTTGTATGATATCATATATCTGAACTCCCTCAAATTGCTTTTCACCTAACTTATAATAGGATGGTTGCTGGCCATAAACCGACTGAAAGAATAGTAAAATAAAAATTATCAGTTTTATGAATTTCATTTTACTAATATACTTTATTTATTAATAATGGTATAAATGATGCTATCTAATTGAAATTTAAAGTTTATTCCATCTCATTATTGCTAGCTTTACCAAATGGAGGATCAAGGTTCAAAACAACCACGAAGAGTAAGGTATAATGGCACACACCCAAAAGCGTTTAAAGAAAAGTACAAAGAGCTTGATCCCAATCAATATGCCGATGATATTGAAAAAGTTAAACTACAAGGACGAACTCCTGCAGGTATGCATAGGTCAATATGTGTAAATGAAATTTTAGAATTTTTAAATATCGTTCCCGGACAAACAGGATTAGATGCAACTTTGGGTTATGGTGGCCATAGCTTAGAAATGCTTAAATGTTTAACACCTGGTGGACGTTTATATGCCATTGATGTTGATCCGTTTGAATTACCACGTACTAAAGAACGCTTAGAAGCATTGGGTTTTGGTTCAGATGTTTTAGTGATTCAAAAAATGAATTTTTCAGATATAGACCAAATTGCAGCTGAATCTGGCCCATTAAATTTTGTATTAGCAGATTTAGGAGTTTCATCCATGCAAATAGATAATCCAGAAAGAGGGTTTTCATTTAAAATTGAAGGTCCTTTAGATTTAAGACTCAATCCGAAAAGTGGAAAATCGGCGGCTTCTCTTTTAAAAACAATTTCGCAACAAAAATTAGAAGAGTTGTTTACCATCAATTCGGATGAACCACATTCTGAATTAATTTCAAAAGCTATTGTTTCAAAAATATCAAATGGAATTGTAATTGCCACTACAACACAATTGCAAGAAATAATTAAGGAAACTTTAGCGTTTTTACCAGAAAATACTCGTAAAGAAGAAATTAAAAAAACGTGTCAACGCTGTTTTCAGGCATTGCGAATTGAAGTAAACAATGAATTTGGAGTACTTGATAAATTTTTAGAAAAGCTTCCTTCTGTATTAGCACCAGGTGGGAAAGTTGCGATACTTTCATTTCATTCGGGGGAAGACCGACGCGTTAAAAAATCTTTTCAAAGTTTATTCAGAGAAGGCATTTATACTGAAGTAGCTCCAGATGCAATAAGGCCAACAGCAGAAGAAAGCCATACTAATCCAAGGGCAAAATCGGCTAAATTTCGTTGGGCAGTAAAAGCGTAATTAAGACAATGATTTTGAAAATTGTGATATCTGACACACTAAATATTATATATTAACGTTTAGTAATTCTAAACAAATTTATCACGTTATGAAAAAATTAACCTTAACTACTTTAGCGTTATCTACTATATTATTAAGCAATTGTGAAAAACAATATAATTGCAAGTGTACAAACCCAGGTGGTGAATTTATTGCATTTTCTAAACGCGGTTCAAAAAGCCAAGCAAAACAAAAATGCGACGACTATTATAATTCAAATTATGGTAATGTGCCAATGAGTGAAACTTTTTGTGAGGTAAAATAAAAGAAATAATTTTTATTCTAAACTATATTATTTTAGCCAATCACATTCTTTATAACTCTTAACATGTGAGAGTACTTTTTTGTGTCTGAATTAAATATTCCATAATGGTCAAATTTATCTATACGTACACAGCCGCTTGCATGTATAATTTGTTGATTGTCGATAACCATTCCAACATGAACAATATGTCCTTCTTCATTATCAAAAAAAGCTAAATCGCCACTTTGCGCCTCTTCAACAAAACTAAGTGGCGTTCCTAATTCTACTTGTTGACTTGCATCACGTGGAATTTGGTAACCATTTAATTTAAAAACTAACTGTGTAAAGCCACTACAATCAATTCCAAATGGACTTTTTCCTCCCCATAAATAAGGAGCGTTTAAAAACAAATAGGCAGTTTGCTTTAAATCTTCAATGCTTTTTTTAATGGCAGAATTTGTATTTATACCTTCAAAAACAAACGAATGATTACCAATTGATACATGGTTGTTTTTAAAATTTGGTAAGGTTGCGCCAATTGTTAATGGAAAAAGATTATTTGTTAAAGAATTACTTATAACTTGCACTAGCTCAGAACTTACTACAGTGGAATCTAAATTTTTAAACTCTTTTTCAGAAATTGAATTATGCTGTTTTGAACTAATCCAACAAGGGTAATTATCGAAACTCGTTGTTATTTTAAGCCAATCATCTTTATCTTCAGTAATTGAATAGGTTTCGCCAAAAAGCAATTGAGAAACCATTTCGCTTGTGCTGGATGGCTCCTTTCGGCAAGGAATAACGCTTAATAAACAAATACCAAAGTTCATACTGTGAAATTAATTTTTGTTTAGGCAGTTTTAGGTTCCGATTTAATTAGTTATTCACTATTGGTTATTAATAGTTTTAGTTTTAATAAATTTATACCCTTTAAAAAACAATCATTCATATATGAAAATTCTATATTCTTATATAAAACAATACAAAGGCGTTTTATTTTTAGCATTAATATTAGCTGCCATCAACCAATCATTTTCGATGTGCGATTCAATTGTAACAGGTAAGTTGTTAAACAAGCTTGGCGTAAATCTAAAAGATTATAATCATGACAAATTTTGGTTTATGAAAGACCTAGCGTTTTTCTTATCCCTATCAATTGGAGCCGCTATGATGTCGCGTTTAGCTAAAAATTTTCAAGATTATTTCACAAACATCATCATTCAAAGAGTTGGGGCTCAAATGTATACTGACGGGATTAAAAAAGCTTTAGATTTACCATTTCAAGATTTTGAAGATCAACGAAGTGGTGAAACTTTAGGCAAATTACAAAAAGTAAAAATTGATTGTGAGAAATTCATTACTCTTTCTATTTCCATGTTTTTTCAATCTATTGTAGGTATTATTTTTGTTGTGGTTTATGCCATGCAAATTGATGTATTACTTGGTCCATTATTTTTAGCAACAGTACCTGTAATAGCCATTTTAAGTTCATTTTTAGGAAAAAAAATAAAAGCAGTTTCTAAACAAATATTAGGAGAAACAACAGCCTTAGCTGGTGCAACTACCGAATCATTAAGAAATATAGAATTAGTTAAAAGTTTAGGATTAACAGATCAAGAAGTAAATCGTTTAAATACAACAACCGTAAAAATACTTGGTTTAGAATTAAAGAAAGTACGATTTGTGCGCAGCTTAAGTTTTATACAAGGAACTACTGTGCATTTTATGCGTACGTGTTTAGTATTTGTTTTATACATGTATGTATTTAAAGAAACCATTAAGCCAGGTGATTTAATAACATTGATGTTTTTTTCTTTCTTTATTTTTGGGCCACTACAAGAGCTTGGAAATGTTATTACAACCTATAACGAAACAAAAGCATCAATGGATAATTTTGAGAAATTACTAAACTCAGAAAGTGAAAAAAAACCATCGAACCCTAAAAAAATTGGAAAAATTAATAGTCTTCAATTCTCATCTATTTCATTTAAACATCAAACTGCGTCAAGCTATGCAGTTAAAAACATTTCATTTACAGCAAATGCAGGAGAAACCATCGCTTTTGTTGGGCCTTCAGGAAGTGGGAAAACAACTTTAGTTAAAATGCTAGTTGGTTTATATACACCACAAGAAGGAACTATTTTTTACAATCAAACAAATGCTTCAGATATTGATTTAACAGAATTAAGACAGCAATTAGGCTTTGTTACGCAAGATGCACAATTATTTTCGGGTACTATTAAAGATAATTTACTGTTTGTTAAACCTGAAGCAACTGATGAAGAAATAAATAGTGTTTTAACAAAAGCAGCTTGTGGTAATTTATTAAAACGTGCACAAAATGGTTTAGACACAACCATTGGAGAAGGTGGAATAAAAGTTTCTGGGGGAGAAAAACAACGTTTATCAATTGCTAGAGCCTTATTAAGAAACCCTAATTTATTAATTTTTGATGAAGCAACTTCTGCCTTAGATTCAATTACTGAAGGTGAAATTACAAACACAATAAGAGAAATCTCTTCTAAAAAAGACCAAATAACAGTATTGATTGCACATAGATTATCTACTATTATGCATGCTGATAAAATTTTTGTATTAGAACAAGGCTCAATTATAGAATCTGGTAAACATCAGGATTTATTGAATGAAAAAGGCTTGTATTACGCCATGTGGAGGCAACAAATAGGAGAAAGAAAATAGATTGAAGGGACTTCAAAGACTAAAGAGATTGAAGAGATTGAAGGGATTGAAGGGATTTTTAAAGGAATTTATATCTGTCAGTTCGAGCGGAGTCGAGAAAATTATGGTTAAAATGAATCCTCACACTCTTTTCTTCGCATATTCATTTGACAGCTATTGCTGCACAAAATCATACCATAATATTTGATGAATAAACTTCGAAAGTAAATATAAATATGATTGAAGTAAAAAATTGCGTTAAGGATTGTAGTGAAAATCCTTTTTGAGGAACGAAAAAAGATTGCAGCGGAAAGCCTGGCCGAAGGCAACGCACTAATAATTATTTCAAATATTCTCTTAATACTTTTGAAGGCAAAAGTATTCAAAACCTTATGATTTTGTGAAAGGCAATTCCTGCGGATCGCTAATAAAATGAATCCTTTCGCTCTTGCCAGCGCATATTCATTTGACAGCTATTGCTGCACAAAATCATACCATAACATCTGAAGTGTAAACTTCGTTTATAAATATAATTTTGAAAATGTTTAATTAAGTTCGCGTTAAGGATTGTAGTGGAAATCCTTTTTGAGAGGAACGAAAAAAGATTGCAACGGAAAGCCTGGCCGAAGGCAACGTCCTAATAATTATAATAAATATTCTCTTAATACTTTTGAAGGCAAAAGTATCCAAAACCTTTTGATTTTGTGAAAGGCAATTCCTACGGACCGCTGCTAAAATGAATCCTTTCGCACTCATCTTCGCAAATTCATTTTACAGCTATTGCTGCACAAAATCATACCTTAACATCTGATGTTTAAATTTCAGAAGTTAATATAAGTTTGCGTTAAGGATTGCAGTGAAAATCCTTTTTGAGAGGAACGAAAAAAGATTGGAACGGAAAGCCTGGCCGAAGGCAACGCCCATAGTAAAAAAAATGTTTTTAAAAACCTATTAACAAATCTTTTAAACTCTCTAAATTATTTGCACTTTTGACTTTTAGAAACATCATTCTAAAATTGATATGCAACTAAAATACCAAAGCAAACAAAAAGCCATTTTATTATTAGAAGACGGCAAAGTATTTGAAGGAAAAGCCGCTGGAAAAATCGGAACAACAACTGGCGAAATCTGCTTTAACACTGGGATGACTGGTTACCAAGAAATTTTCACTGACCCTTCCTATTTTGGACAAATTGTTATCATGAATAATGTTCATGTTGGAAATTATGGTGTTGAAGAATCTGAAGTTGAAAGTGATAGTATCAAGATTTCTGGAATGATTTGCAAAAAATTCAGTGATGGATTTTCTCGTAAAAGAGCTAACCAATCATTACAAGATTATTTTGAAAAAGATAATATTGTTTCGATAAGTGATGTTGATACTAGGTCTATTGTTAGATACGTTCGCGATAAAGGTGCAATGAATTGTATTATTTCATCAGAGATAACTGATATTGACGAATTAAAAGCATTATTAGCAAAAGTACCATCAATGGATGGTTTAGAATTATCATCAAAAGTTGCTACAAAAACTGCATACGAATTTGGAGAGAAAACTGCTAAACATAAAGTAGCTGTTTTAGATTTTGGAGTAAAGAAAAATATATTACGATCATTAGCTGAGCGTGATTGCTATTTAAAAGTATTTCCTTTAAATACAACATTAAAAGAATTAACTGATTTTAATGCTGATGGTTATATGTTGAGTAACGGCCCTGGAGATCCAAGCGTCATGAAAAATGAAATTTCACTTATTAAACAATTAGTTGAAACTGGGAAACCAATTTTTGGAATTTGTTTAGGACACCAATTATTAGCACAATCTCAAGGAATTTCTACTTACAAAATGCATGCAGGACATAGAGGAATTAATCATCCTGTAAAAAATCTAATCACTGGTAAATGCGAAATAACATCGCAAAACCATGGTTTTACTGTTAATGCAGATGATATAGCTAATAACACTGCTATTGAAATAACGCATGTTAACCTTAACGATAAAACAATTGAAGGAATCAGGTTAAAAAACAAACCTGTATTTTCTGTTCAATATCACCCAGAGGCGTGTCCAGGCCCACTAGATTCGCGCTATTTGTTTGATGATTTCATTAGTTATTTGAATAATTAATAAAGTAATTACTCTTTTATTTCTTCTTGTTGATTCTTGTGATACACATCGATGCATACAAGCATAGCTAAGAAACCCCAAAAAGGAACGGAAGCTTTATCAGTATCTAGAAAGTTATTTAAAAATCCATGCACAAAATAGGTACTGATTCCCATCAATATAGTAATAGTTAATATTTTAAGTGATTTATCTTTTATCGTATAAACTAAGCGATAGCCCATAAACATGACAGATAAAACTAAGACAAATACAATTATAGCCCCCAGAAAACCCTGTTCACTTAAAGGACCTAAGTATTCACTATGAGCATTTCCCTTCTCTCCAAAGTTGGTAGAAATAACCGTCTTCATGCTACTTTTTTGGTATGGCGCATATAAAAACTGATAAGTACCAGGTCCAAAACCTAAAAAAGGTCTTTCTTGAAACATTTGGATGGCACAATTCCAACGATTAAGACGTTCCACATTAGATACATCTGTCGAAATATTGGTCATTGATTCGATATTTTGGGTAAAATCTCCATCCGAATCCGTATTATTTTTATTAAGTAACATCAGTATTTCTGATTGAAATGCTAGAAAAAACAAAACACCACCAAGCAAAGTAAAAACAAGCGTTCTGAATTTAATTTTCAGAATTAATGTGGCCAAAACCCCTAAAGAAACGGCTAAACTCAACCACCCTGCTCTGGCGTATGAAACAATTATAGCAACTAAGAAAATAGTTAATAACGTAACGCAAACAATTTTCAGAAAAAGATTAATATTTTTCATTAAAACAATTCCTACAACAACAGGAATAAACATTGCTAAAGCACAACCATAAGCTGTATGGTCATTATAAAAAGGTGAAACAATCCAATCAGCTGTTTTTTCATCGAAACCAAAAGAGGCATGTTTAACTGTTGTAATAACGGCAACAATAGCAAGCGCTATTGAATATAGTAAAATATGATATATGATGTTTTTCTGATTTTTAAATAATTGAGTACACATAAAGTAACAAGAAGTCAAGAACCAAATACGAGACACTATGTATTTTATGGAAATAATTGGAAGCTCACTAAAAATAGTTGTAAATACCATCCAAGATAATTGAATGAAAATGATAATCGTTATGGGATGCTTTAAAATTTTCTTATCCGTAATACCATGGCTAATTTCATTTAGAATGTAAATGAGCGTAATACCAATCATTAATGGCTCAGAAGGTAAACTTAAATTTAACCCATCAGACATGCCTAATTCCTTTAAACTTATTGCTAATGGAGTAGAAAAAATCATGAGGTACATAA
>JAYVIS010000275.1:0-9745 GCA_043769975.1 Bacteroidota bacterium | reverse complement strand
GGTATTATTGGACTACCTTTTGTACTCTTATTAGTTTTTATGAATTTAATCATTTTTCATAAATATAACTCTTTTTTATAACGTATCAAATGGTGTAATTGGTTTTTTAAATACTTTTATTATTAGGTAAATAATCTTCGAAGTAAATATAAAATCGCGTTAAGGATTGCAGCGGAAATCCTTTTGCCTGCCCTTTGCAAAAGATTAAAGTGTAAAGCCTGACCCGCAGGGAAACGCCCAAAGTATTCCCATTATTATTCTTAAAATACTTTTGAAGGCAAAAGTATCAAAACCTTATGATTTTGTGTAAGGCAATTCCTACGGACCACTTCTAAAATAAATCCTTTCGCTCTTATCTTCGCATATTTATTTTACAGCTATTGCTGCACAAAATCATGCCTTAACATCAGGTGATTAAGTTTTAGAAGTTAATATAAGTTTTTTATGCTTAGACTTAAAAATTTGCGTTAAGGATTGTAATGGAAACGCGCCAACCGTTAAATTTTTAACAATATCTTTCACTTCTTGCTCAATTAGCGTCGGAAACTTTGATATGTATTTTAATAATTCTTTTTTCATAAGTTAATAAGAGTATCTGTTTTATTACTTTTTTTTGATTTACTTTAAATGTTTGGACTTCTTAAATGCTGTAATTCTAATTATTTATTTAATTCATTCTTACAACATTTTAAAGCCACCTTCTTCATACAAATCACTTTCTTCTAATAAACTTGCATCAATCATATCTGCTTTGTATTGAGAGCGAAGTCCATTAATCCATCGTTTACCTCGTTCTGATAATTCAAAATCATCTGACATTAAACGCCCTCTTAATACTAAAATTCCTAAATCAGTTCCTTCATATAAATAACCATCCTTTTGTGTAATTTGTAAAAAGAAAGCTTCATTATCATCAACAACAGATTGCCTGTGAGCATCCATTTTTTTGTATTGTATATTACCGTTTATTTTCATTTCCCAAATACCAGATTCAGGAGCTTTAGTTACTAATTCTAATGATTTACTAGTATGCTTTATTACTAATTGGCTCCAACTATCCATGTTTTCTGCCTGTGCCCAACGGTTGGTTAATTCATTGACATCAATTTCGTAGGGAACGTTTAACCATTCCAACATATGAAATAAAAATAATGGCACATCCATCATAGCAAATTTAGAGTGATTAGTTAATGAACTCACACCCGAAACGCGTGGGTTTAATTCCCCTAAATAAATTTCGCCATTATCTTTGTCTATTAAGAAATCCAATTCAAAATATCCTTTGTATCCTTCTTTGCGCAATTGGTCACCAAATAGTTGGGTGTATTTTTTTGCTTTATCTCTAATATCCGGAGTAAATGCATTCGCATAAATTTCATTTCCACACCAACCGCCTTTATAGGGAGTTAATTCTTTAAAACCTACTAATTCAGTCATTAATGGTGCAACCAATGTTCCGTGTTGAGTTACGCATCCTTCAATAGCAGTGCCATAGCAATTGATACGTTTCATTATTTTAACTTCTTTTTCTTTTAAAATTTCTTCCTTGTAAGTGTTAAATTCTGCTTCGTTTGATATGAAAAAAGTAGTGTGACCAGAATCTCCAAAAGGTGTTTGAATTACTAAATTAGTTCCTAATTTTTCTGACACTTTACATAAATGAGAATAACTTTCAACGGGTGATAAAACATAAGGAACACAAGCAACTCCTGCTTTTTCGGCAATTCGGTTTGTGTTAACTTTATTATCTAAAAAAGTGCGCAAATGTGCAGAAGGAAAACACACATCTAATCCTAAATTTTTCGCAAGCTCTTCAGTCTTTTCATCAAACATTAAAAATAATGCTTTTCCTAATTCACCATTTACACTTCTTGATTTTAAATAATTAATAACTTCAGGATGTTGAAGTAAATAATTATTAATGTCTTCTATACTTGTAAATTCTTCGTGAAGAATTTCCTCTTTTGGGGAAAATAAATTAGGATGTTGTCCTTCAAAACAATCGATATGACTAATGTATTTAAAATTGCTAATCCATTCGTCAATCCCTAATAAATTAAAATTAGTTGCGCTTATAAAGTAAATAGGTGTTTTATTTTCTTTGAAATAGGCTTTTATATCTGCAATTCCTTTAAGTGTGTTCATACTAATTATTTTTATTTTTTTGTCTATTAGACATGTAATTTTTTTCTGTTATTTTTTTGCTTTAGGTTTTGCTTCACTTATAGGAGCAGCAATCATAGCGTGCATTGCACCCATGGCCGAAATTGTGTTTTTACGATTCAATGCTTCAGCTGTAAATACTTTTAATCCAAGTTCGGCTCTATAACCATGAACTTCCTTCACATCAAGTGCAATCATAAATTTAATAATCTCTTCACTCACAACCTGTCCAGGTACTAAAATTGGGAATCCAGGTGGATATGGAATTACAAATGAAGTAGAAACCAATTCTTTGTTTTTTGCTAATGCACCTAAACACTCACTCATTGGGATATATTCACATAAATCCTCTTCATAAGCTAAGAAAAATGCTTCTCTAATATTTCCACCTGGCACACCTGGTGAAGCTTGAAAAGAACGGTGAAAGTAACTAAAATCAGGTAACGGTGGTACATCTTTAATTAATGAGGTAATGTGTTTTTGCGAAATCTCTGCTTCTCTTTTATTCAATGAACGGTTACTTTCATCTAACTCATCTGCAATTTGTAATAATGCATTTATTAAGAAGGTCACACTTCCGCGTGTTGTTCCAATATTTGTCATTAACAAAACAGTATTACGCGATGTTTTATTTAATTGAATATTAAAACGATCCATTAAGTAAATGCTTTTAAAAGCATCGCCTGTGATACCTGCTTTTCCTACCGAAAGTGTTACTTTAGTTGGATCTAAAACAAATTCATCTTTTTCCCAAGATTCTTCCATTCTGTCCCAACCTGCTTCAACGGTGTAATATTCACTTAATCCGCATTGACGATAAGCTTCTGGAATTAAATCTTTTACATTTAAGATATGAAAGTACTTACTTAATTTTGGGTGATCTTGCACCTTAGAGCGCAGTACCATAGCCATTTCTATACTTTTTTCAACTAATTCATACCCTTCCAATTCTACTTGTCTTCTTCCTGCATCTAGCGATGCAAGTATTTGATAATTTGGAGAAGTGGTTGTATGAGTCATATACGATTCTTGAAAATTATCGGCTACACGGCGACTATACTCTTCATCCCAAATTTGTATCATTGAACCTTGGCGGAAACTTGATAAGGTTTTATGTGTACTTTGAGTAGCGTAAACTCTAATCTTAACTTTTTCAGGATCGGGTAGAGTAGGCAGTTCATTTGATTTTAAAGAGGCAATATGTTTTTTATATTCTTCTTTATATTCTTCACTTCTGTATTTATTAAATAACTTTTGAGCTACATACATACCTGTACGTTGCTTGTAAGTATAAGTAAAACTAGCAAATGCAAACCAAGCTTCGTCCCATAAAAAAACCATATCTGGTTTAATAGCTAACACTTCTTGCATTACTTTTTCTACATTATAAACCAATCCATCAAACGTACAATTGGTTAGCAATAGCATTTTTACTTTATCCAAACGACCAGCATTTTTTAAAGCAATCAATCTATCTTTAATGATTCGTAAAGGAACAGCACCATACATCGAATATTCTTCAATAGGGTAAGAATCTAAATACACTGGAAATGCACCTGCTAATACTAAACCATAGTGATGGGATTTATGACAATCTCTATCTACTAAAACAACATCTCCTGGTTTTATTAAAGCTTGTTGTACAATTTTATTAGCTGTAGAAGTTCCATTAGTAACAAAAAAAGTATGTTCAGCACCATAAGCTTTTGCAGCTTTTTCCTGAGCTTTTTTTAATGGACCTTTCGGTTGAAGTAAAGAATCAAGTCCGCCATTTGTTGCAGATGTTTCTGCTAAAAATACATTTCTACCATAAAAATCACCAAAGTCAGTAATCCATCTCGATTTAAAAACAGAGTTTCCTCTCGAAATTGGCATAGCATGAAATACACTGATTGGTCTTTTGCTATATTCTGTTAAAGCGGTATAGAAAGGTGTTTCAAAGCGGTCATTAACACCACTAATGATTGACAAATGAAGTTCCTGAACATCTTCCATTCGGTAAAAAATACGTCTGAAAGCTTTAAGTGTTGAATCTTGTAAATGTGTTAAAGATGAATCAGTAATATAATATATGTCAAGTTCTGGCCTGAATTGATGAATATATTTTCCTAATAAAGGACCAATTTCGCCATCCGTAACATGCGTTAAATCAATTTTTAAAACATTTTGAATAAATGGTTTAATAAGTTTTGTAATGTTTGTAGATAAAAGCAATGGCGCATATCTAATACAGGCTGCTTGAATGTTGTAGTTGAAAAATAAGCAAATTAAAGCGTCCTGAAATGAACGCTGCATAACAATATCGTAAGTTAAATTTCCGTGAGGATTTATGAGTGCTTTGAATTTGTTTTTAAGAGCAGCTTCTTCTTTCGAAGACATATCCTCAACATACAATACTTCGAAATAATTTTTTTTAGAATTATTGGATAGTTTGTCTTTATTGTTTTCGTTCGAAATCGTTCCATTAAATTTTTCGTGAATCATTTCGGGATGAATGCGATAATTATCGCTCACCAATAAACTGACGATTTCAGAGACCTGATTACTAACGGCTTTTAATTCACTTTTTTGAACAGCTTTAATTATTCGGCTTACTAAAGGTGCACCAGGAAATGAAAAATATTGTTCTATACTTAAAAGGTTTTGAAGAACATCATTTAGTTCGTTTAAACGAGTTTCAAAAACATCACTGTTTTGAAGGCGAGTTATTTGATTACTTTTTTCTTTAAGTTCATTCCATAAATCAATTCTTAATTGATTTATATTATAATGTTTCGAGTTCATAAAATATTAATTAAACTATTAAAATTTGGAATGTAATGCTAATCGGTTACCTTCTGAATCTATAAACAAAGCAAAGTATCCAGCTGTTTCGCTTAAAAACGTTTTTTCCATCACAACTCTTCCGCCAGCTTCATTTACTTTTGATAACACATTATTTAAATCTGATCCCCCATTTAAATATATTAAAGGGCCAACTTCACTTGGCACACAACCATGGCCAGTAACAATAGCACCACCGATTCCGCTTTCTGCTGGGAAAAATCCCATTGCAAATCCATTTAATTCTACTGTTGTCATTTCAATACCATAGATGTAATTAAAAAAAGCAACTGAACGATAATGATTATAGGCTGGTATTTCAAACCAGGTTACAAAATTTTTAAAAACAGATTGTTGTTTTAGCTTTTGTAAATTAGCTTCTTTTATTTTTTCCTTTAAATTAACCGTAGAGCCCATATTATTTTATAATAGTTTTTTAAATTTAAAATTTAGCTAATATAATTCTATTCATTTACTTATACAGTTAAAATTGGGTATTTTTTAAAACTTATTCAAATCCTATTTATCCTATTTATAATTAGACGGTATATTTCCATCATTCCTGCTAAACTTGTTAAAAAAAAAATAATACGTATTCCGAAGGATATTATGTATTTCATCGTCTAAGTATTAAAGAAGTTTAGGAGTCACTCATTTTAATTGATTTTATAACTATAATTATACTTCTAAGTTGAATTAAAATTATAAATTTATAGGCTACTTAAAAATTACATTAGTGTTAAACTTTTTAATTAAATTATAATATCATATTTTGAAAACTGTACTCGAAAACATAAAGACTAATTATTGGTTTCAGTGCATTTTAAACAGTTATAGTTTAATGTTTTTTTCATTGAATAATGTTTTAGCTCTTATTATTTTATTTGTCACTTTTTTCTCACCAGCAATTGGAATTTGTGGTTTTGCAGCAATTATATTAATAAATGTTTCTGCTTATTTTATTGGGTTTAATAGAGATGAAATTCATAATGGTATTTTTGGGTTTAATGCTTTATTTTTAGGTTTAGCAATGGGTTATGAGTTTTCTTTTAATTCTACATTTATAGCATTATTCATTACCGCAATTATGATTTTGCTATTAATAACAGTTTGGCTAAAAGGATTGTTTGCAATATATCATTTGCCATTTCTTTCATTTCCTTTTATTCTTTCATACTGGATTGTATCATTAGCATCATCAAACTTTATAAATGTTCATTTAGATGAAAATCATATTTACACGATTAATGAAACAATGCGTAATGAAACCTCCCTGTTTTATCAATTTGTGCATTGTATTGATGATATAAATATTTTTTCGTTTGCTCTTATTTATTTTAAAACATTGGCTGGAACATTTTTTCAAACGAGTGTTTTGGGTGGAATATTAATAGCGCTTGGTTTGTTATATTTTTCTCGAATTGCCTTTTCTTTAAGTGTGATTGGCTTTTCTTTAGCCTATTTTTTCTATTCAGTTTTTGGAGCTGATGTTGGGGACTTAAATTATAATTTGGTTGGTGCTAATTTCATTTTTCTGGCAATTGCAATAGGTTGTTTTTTTCTTATCCCAAATATCCACAGCTATATAACTGTTATTGTTTTAATTCCAATACTGATGTTTGTTGCTATGTCTTTAGGGAAAATACTTTCCGTATTTCAACTTAAAGCGTATTCATTTTCATTTAGTGTTGTTTGTACCGCCTTTCTGTTTTCTTTAAATCAACGTTGGTTAAATAAATACCTCCATGTAGTTACCATCCAATATTTTTCTGCCGAAAAAACAATTTATAAGTACATCAATTCTTTGCAACGTTTTAAAAATGAACATCTTTATAAAATTTCACTTCCATTTGCTGGAGAATGGAACGTAAGTCAAGGCTACGATGGAAAAATTACACATTTAGGTGAATGGAGTAAAGCCTTAGATTTTGTAATAGTGGATTCTAAATCAAATACATATCGTGAACCAACTAGTAGAAGAGAAGATTTTAATAGAGAAAATTTTTATTGTTACAATAAAGAAATTTTTGCTCCTTATGATGGTTATGTATATGATATTGTAAATACAGTTGAAGAAAATGATATTGGTGACATGAATACCGAATATAATTGGGGAAATACGGTGATCATCAATCATTTGAATGGATTGTTTTCACAAATAAGTCACATTAAGAAAGATTCATTCGGTGTGTTTATTGGCCAGTACATCACAAAAGGAACTTATATAGCAACCTGTGGAAATTCTGGTCGTTCACCTGAACCGCATATTCATTTTCAATTACAAACATTACCAACGGTTGGTGCAAAAACGTTAGCTTATCCAATTTCTTATTTTATTGAACGAAAAGGAACAGAAAAGTTTTTAAAAATTTCTGAAGTTCCTGCTGAGGGCTCTTTTATTAGTAATGTGCAGGTAAATGAATTATTAATTAATAGTTTTTCGTTTTATCCTGGACATAAAATGTCATTTCAAAAAGAAAATGGTGTTGATATTGTTAATTGGGAAGTTCATACGGATGCATTAAACAGAACTTACATTCATTGTGAAAAAAGTAAATCATTTGCCTATTTTGTAAATGATGGAGTAATGCTTTATTTTACTGATTTTGAAGGCGATCGAGATTCATTGTTGTTTCATTTTTATTTAGCAACTTATAGGCAACTTCTTGGTTATTATGAACATATCCAAATAACGGATAACGTTCCTTTAATTCATTTCAATAATAAATTAATACAATTTTTTCAAGATTTTGTTGCACCGTTTTATTTGTTTACAAAGGCAAATTATAGTTCTACCTTTTCATTTTCAGACAATATTTATGCCCCACAAAAATTAATAATTAATTCTGAAATAGAAACAAAAGTCATGAATTATACTTTCAAAAAAGTTAATTTTGAAATTGAGTTACAAGATTTTAAAATTCATAAATTTACAATCCATCATAAAAATAAGTCAGAATCATATATTTATAAATCAAATTAAACCTTTAAAAAAAATGGTAGTCTAATTTTGACAATCATTTTCACTTAAACTTCGTAATCATGAATCTTTTAAAAAAATCACTAGCCGCCCTAATAACAGTAACAACTTTAGGCGTAAATGCGCAAAATAAAGCATTAGCAACTGCCTTTAGTCAATCTTATGACTATGAAGCCATTGCTAAATATGATGCTGCAATTTCATCTATAAATACAGTTTATAGCCCAACATCTTACGAAATTAATTTACGTTTGGGGTGGTTGAATTATTTAGCAGGAAAGAATAAAGAATCTGTTTCGTTTTATCAAAAAGCAATTGCATTAATGCCTGCTGCAACTGAACCTAAATGGGCAATTATCAATACGTTTACTAAAATGGAAAGTTGGAATGATATTGAAAAAACATATATATCAATTTTAAAATTAGATCCAAAAAATAGCTCTGCAAATTATAATTTAGGTTTAATTTATTATTATCGTAAAGATTATTTTAGTGCAAAAAAACATTTTGATGTGTCTTTAAATTTAAGTCCGTTTGGTTATAATAATATGTTAATGAGCGCTTGGACAAATTATTTTTTAGGTAATAAAAATGAGGCATCCGTTTTATTTAATAAAACGTTGTTGTATAGCCCTAATGATAAATCTGCCTTAGAAGGTTTGAGCTTAATTAAATAAATTTAAAAGTGAATATCATTAAACCTGTAAAAATTGTACTTTTTTTTGTTTTATTTTTTTCAATGAAAGGAATAGCTCAAGACGCATTAAATTCTGCGATTGTTGAGCAAAAGAGTTATCAACTCTATTTAGACAAAAACTGGAATGAATTGATTAAATTTGGGAATCGTTCTATTAATAGTGGTTTTGATTATTACTATTTACAGATAAGAATTGGAATTGCTTATTTTGAGAAAAAGAATTATAGTCTCGCTGAAAATCACTTTAAAAAAGTGTTACAATTTAATTCAGATGATGAATTAGCACAAGAATATTTGTATTATTGTTTTATTTATAATGGAAGATTTGAAGAGGCTAGAATGCTTAGTACACTTTTTAAGAGTGATTTGGCTGAAAAGGTTGGAACGAATAAGCAATCAAAAATTGGATTTGTATTGCTTGAAGGTGGCACTAAATTGAGTGATAGCCGTAATTATTATAACGATAGTAGTAAGTCGAAATCTAATTATTTTAATCCTGCTGTTTATGTACAAATAGGCTTAAATCAATTTGTTAAAAACAGATATTCAATTTTTCATGCAGTAACATATTACAAGCAATTAAGTTTTCTTGGTGATGCCAGACAAATTCAATATTATATTAAACCGGCTATTCCAGTTAAAAATAATTGGTTAATATCTCCATCAATTCATTTAATACATTCTAATTTTATTAAAGAATCTGTTATAACAACCACAATGATTGGTGGTCCACCACCACCACCTGGTTTTCCTCCACCAATTATGACTAAAACAACTTCTGTAACAAATACAACAAAATCCAATGCAGTTGTAGGTTCTTTTTCTATTCAAAAAACTGTTAATAAATTTACAATTTCAATAGGCACTACGGTTTCTAATATTGCTAATAAAACTCAATTAATTCATAGTGGTTTTGTTTCTTATTCTGTATTTGGAAATAGCAAACTAGTTTTAGGTTGCACAGGTTATGTGCATACCATCAATAATTATTCAACAACTTATGCTGCAGTTTCGCCATTTATTTATTTTCAACCATTGAAGCGTTTGTCTGTTAAGACTAGTTATTTTATTAATAGTGGTAA
>JAYVIS010000274.1:0-13602 GCA_043769975.1 Bacteroidota bacterium | reverse complement strand
CCAATACCCCATAAGTTGATGCAACTGCATTACAACCACCTTCATGGGCTAATTTCACAATGTTTTCGCTATCAAAATAAATTGGATTTGGAGCAAAGGATGCTCCAGCGCTATGTTCAATTCCTTGATCTACTGGTAAAATACTCATATAACCAGTATTTGCTAAGCGACCATTACCATATAATTGTTGTAAGCTTCTTAAAACTTGAGGACTTCTATTACTATAAGCAAAAGTTTGATCAATAAAATTTGCACTAGGTATAACAATATTATCTTTTGATATCGTTTTGCATGTATGATTTAATAAATCATCCGCATTTGCTCCAAGTAAATCAGTTATTTTAGACATAAAAATTGTGTTTTTTTCAGGTAGCAAATTTAATTAAAAATTACGAAAAATAGCATAAAAAAACCCCGAAAAATCGAGGTTTTCTAAAAAGAACTTGCAAAAAAACTATTCTGCTACTTGAACCATTTTAAATGGCACGCTAATAATAGCTTGATAATCTTCACCAGCTTCTAACATATCTTCATCATCTTCTTCGTAATGCCAGTTAATTGTAACTGCACTTCCTCCTTTATGAATTGATTCTAATTTTTTAAATACATCTAAAATACATTTAGAAGAACTTGTATTAAAGTATTCTAATTGTATATTAACAGTAGTTGCGGGCTTTGTAGCTGTTGAGTATTTGTCAAGAGCATCAACTAATGGTTTGTAAAATTCAATTGAATTTTCAGGTATTGATCTACCTTTAATTTCTAAAATTCCTCCCTTAATATCAAATGATATCGTTGGTGTTTTTGGCGTGCCTTCAATTGCGTATTTTTCCATATTGTACTTATTTTATATTAATTGTGGTTGTGTAACTTTTATAATTAGTGTAAAGAAAGAAACTTTATTGTCAATTTCCAAAAAATTATACTCTAATTTTTCACCTGTTTTACGCGCAATATCTATCATTCCTAAACCGCCCCCGCCTTTTAAAGACATTTCCCCATTGTTTAAAACAGATTTATAGTAGTCTTTTAATTGCTCTTTAGAAAGTGAATTAACCTCATCCAATCTAGATTGAAGACCATAGATGTTTTCTTTTAGGATATAATTTCCAGTAATGATATTGTATGAACCCTCCGTTTTAGCTATCATAAAGATAGCCCCTCTATTTTTATCCCCGTATTCATTAGTAGCATCATCCATATGATGATACAAATTTTGCAAACATTCAACTAATACATTATAAACCTTCTTTTTGGTTTTAGGCTCTTCATTCATGTTATCCATCTTGTTCTCCATTATCTGAAGAATAGAGGTCAATAACTCAGAAGTTATATCTCCTTTAAAAGAGAGAAGAATATTATTCTTCTCCATTTTATCATATATATTATATGCATCAATCATTTATGTAATGCTGTTGAGTTATTGTAACTTAAATGAGATGGTTTGTCCGTTCACAGTGAAAGTGGCATCGTCATCACAAGTTCCACTTCCAAAATCTACAGTACGTGCTGCAAATCCATTAGGAGTAAGTTCTAATGTGCCTGACGACAACCATTTACAATTTGTTTTTTTAATTAAAGGATTGGTAATTGTTGTTGTAAATGTTCTGCCTTCTCTGTTTTTACCAGAAGAACTTCCTGTAATAGAATAAATATCATCGGATGCATCACCTTTGGTTGAAAATCCAGCAATTTGTTTCATAGTTTTAGTTGCAGCATATTCAATATTCCAAGTTCCGCTTGTACAATACCCATTGATTACGTCAGTTGTTAATGTAACTGAATCTACTCTTGTAATTTTCACTTGACCACTATAACTTACTGTATTTGCCTTATAACCAACTAAATCAACCGTAATTGTATTACCATATTGCTTCCACTTTTTTGCGGTAGTAATATTTATTTTTCCTTTGCGGTATACACCATCAGAACCAATACAACCAATTATACCATAATCTATTTGAAATGTTACAGGGCCATTTTGAAAGAATCCGGAAGCATTTATTATTGTATCTAATGAAACGTTTGGAGCAACTGTTCCGCCAATTGCACCTAATATAGTCCAAGTTTCGCAGGTTGCGGCAGTTCTTTTTAATCCATTTTCAGTAATTCCTTTATCATTAACCACTGGTTGAATTGCCATAAATTGTTGTTCACATAAGGCGTTATCAACAACCGATTGCGTCTCATTATCAACTTCGGTTTTTTTCTTACAAGAATTTAATGTTATAATCGACGAGATGACAAGTATAAACGATAAAGGGATTATTTTTTTCATTAAAAAAGATTTTATAATTAATATGGTATCGCAATAATAATACCAAATCACTTATCAAATATATAAAATAAATTATAAATAGAGAAATAATTCAAATAAATTCATTATTAACCAATTTTTAGTCCAATAACCAAAACATCATCCACTTGTTCGTAATTTCCCCTCCAATTATTGAACTGAGATTCTAACTCCTTTCTTTGATCTGAGATATTTAATTTATTTATGCTTAATAAGATATCATGAAAACGCTTGACCATAAACTTCTTCCCTTTTTCTCCACCAAACTGATCAGCATAACCATCCGTAAACATATATACTGTATCGTTTTCTTTTAAAGTACGAACATGTGTAGTGAAAATGCGCTTGGAATCAAGCTGGGCACCTCCTACTGGATATTTATTACCTTCTATTTTTTCAAGTTCATTGTTTTTATTAATAATAACTAGGCTCCTAAATGCTCCTGACCAAAAACAATCACCAGATTCAGTATTTATTGCAATCATTGAAACATCCATCCCATCATTTGTATTGATTTGGTTTTGACCTTGCTTTAAAGCTGATTGAATTCCCTTATGTAATTCCTGTAAAATCAAACCCGGATCAAAAGTCTCCTTTTCTGAAATAATTTGATTTAAAAGATTGTGGCCAATCATACTCATAAATGCTCCAGGAACACCATGTCCTGTGCAATCAACAGCTGCAATTATTTTAAACTTACCTTTTTCACCAAACCAATAAAAATCACCACTTACGATATCCTTTGGCTTATATAAAATAAATGCATTTTTAAGTTTTGAAAATATCAAATCTTGAGATGGCAAAATTGCCTCTTGAATTCGTTTAGCGTATTCTATACTACTTGTAATATCTCTATTTTTCTCAGCTAGTTCGTGTGTTCTTTCGTTGACTTTATTTTCTAATATTTTATTTTCTTTTTTTACAGCCTTAGTTCTGTAATTAATAAATCCAAAAACGCTTCCAATTAAAAGAATTGAAGCAGTTATATAAAACCATGTTGTTCTCCACCAAGGCGGAATAACTTTAATAATAAAACGCTGTGGTTCCTCATTCCAAATTCCATCACTATTTGTTGCTTTAACCTTAAAGATATAGGTTCCGCCAGACAGCTCTGTATAAGAAGCATATCTGACATTGGTAGGCGAAGACCAAGTCTCATCATAACCCTCAAGCATAAACATAAATTTGTTTTTTTCAGGAGATACATAATCAAGAGCTATAAACTCCAAAGTGAAATAATTTTCTTTATATGAAAGTTCAATGTACTTTTTATTAATGATATTGGAGTCAAGAAGAACTGTTTTTCCTTGTCTACTAAAATCGTAAATGAAGGATTTAGGCGTGTTTCTATTTTCTTTAATTTCATCGGGATTAAAATAATTTAAGCCTGCAACTCCGCCAACTAATATTTTCCCATCCTTACATAAAAATGATGCGCCTTGATTAAATTCACGTGCTTGAATACCATCCTTAGTACTGTAATTTTTAAAGGCACTTCCGTTTTCGTTTACCGCACTGGGGTTAAAACGTGTTAATCCGGAATTTGTAGGAAGCCATAAATTGCCTTTAGTGTCGGGCAACATATCGTAAATGTAACTATTTGTTAATCCATCCTTTTCAGAATAACTCAAGAAGTTTCTAGTTTTATAATCGAAACGATTTAAACCATTGCTAGTTGCGATCCAAAATATTCCTTTAGAATCTTTATATATATTATTTATTTTATTCGAACTAATTGAATTTTTATTTTCAATGTGCTTAAAGGTTGTAATCAAAGGCTTATTAATATCATTAACAAATTTAAGAATACAAAACCCTTCTCCATCAGTACCAATCCATAACGTATTATCAGCTTTGTTTTCAAAAAGACTATAAATTTTATCAGAAGGTAATCCATTTTTTGTGGTGAAATTCTTAATTGAAAGATTATTTGGATTAATAGCGAATAAACCGCTAGCATAGGTTGCAACCCAAATTACGCCATGTGAATCTTGAATAATTTTCGTTATCGTGCCATTACCACTCGAATCTCCCAATATTCTTCGAGTACTTTTTGTTGCAGGATTATAAATGATAACTCCTTGACCATATGTGCCAATCCAAATATTTCGTTCAAAATCTTCAAACAAAGATAAAACAGTTTTCGCATTATGTTTTTTCAATACTGAACTATAGTCTATGTATTTTGAGTCTTTTGGATTAAATGTATATAAACCATCTTCCGTGCCAATCCAAATGGCGTTATTGGTTGTTTGTAAAATAGAATAAACATAATCATTTAAAAGGCCACTGTTTCTATTCATCAATGGAAATTTAATAGCAGAAGGGAAATAAATATTTATCCCATTCTCATAAGTTCCTATCCAAATATTTTTTTGTTTATCCGAAAATAAATATGAAATTTTATTATTAGACAACGAATTTTGGTCTAATTCATTATTCTTCAAAGATGAAAAACTATTAGTTAAAATATTAAACTTGAGCAAGCCTTCCCAAGTTCCAACCCATAAAAAATTCGGATTTTGATCATTTACAAAAGAAACAACTCGGTTGATATATCGAGATTCAATTCCAAAATTAATTTCTCGAATAAATTTTTTAGTCGTCAAATCAAAAACCAAAACACCCGCGTCTGTTCCACACCATAAATTTCCATTAACCTCCGTGATACAACGCATATCATTTTTTTCAGGGGATAATTGTTTTATGTTTTCATTAATAATTAATGGGAAATTATTCAGGGTTTTCTTTTCGCTATCAAACTGAAAAAGCCCATTTTTAAATGATGCAACCCAAATAACATTGTTTTTATCGCGATATATTTGTCTTAAATCATCAGCTAATTTTGTTCCAGAAGAATTAACTTTTTGAAACTCTTTAGTTGTTTTGTTAAAAATATTCAATCCGTTTTCAGTCGCAATCAATAATTCATTTTCATTTAAATCTAAAATGCTTCCAATCGAATTACTAGAGATTTTTTTTAACCCAAGTCCAGATTTGTAATTAGTAAATACCTGAGTAAATTTATTGTAAACAGATAATCCTTCATCATTTGTTCCAATATAAATCATACCAGCGTTATCCTCAAATAAACAATTTATTTCGTTTGATGGTAATGATGTTTTATCAAATTGATCCGTTTTAAATACCTTTATATGGTATCCATCATATCTATTTAGTCCATCTTGGGTTCCAATCCAAATAAAACCATCGGTATCTTGAAATATTGTATTGACAGAAGCTTGGGATAGTCCTTCATCTATACTGATGCGTTTAAATTTTACATTTTGTGAAAATGAAAAACATCCTATTAATAAAAATATTAATAGGAAACTTTTTCTTTTACAAAAGATTGATAACATCGAATTTGTATTTATACGACATAAATTTAAACAAAAAACAAAAACTATCGTTATTTTTAATAACCTTAAAAAATCAAACGAATGGATTTAAAAAACAGAAAAGATATTGTGTTTTTAGTTTTAGCTGGTTTTTTTATATCCAACGCCCTTATAGCGGAGTTAATTGGAGGGAAATTAATTCAGTTTTTTGGATTATTTACACAAAGTATTGGAATCATTTTATGGCCAATGGTATTTATACTGACTGATTTAATAAATGAACACTTTGGAAAAGATGGTGTTAAAAAATTAACATATATAACTATTGGTTTAATAAGTTTTGCATTTATAATTTTAGCGATTGCGATTAAAATACCTGCAACTCCTTTTTCTCCAGTTAATAACGAAGTTTTTAAAACTGTGTTTGGGCAATCTCAATGGATTATAGTTGGAAGTATTGTTGCATTTTTTGTTTCTCAATTAGTGGACGTATATGTATTTATATCCCTAAAAAAAATAACTGGCAATAAATTTATTTGGTTGAGAGCTACTGGCAGCACGTTAATTAGTCAGCTAGTTGACACATTTATAGTTCAATATATTGCTTTTGTAATACCCGCTAAATGGACATTTGATGAATTTATTACAAATGCATGTTGGGGCTATTCATTTAAATTAATAATTGCAATAGCACTCATTCCTATAATTTATATAGGTCATTATCTAATTGATAAGTTTTTAAAAAAAGAACCCTTAGCTATTTAACTGATACATTTTTCCTGGCATAGATTTTATCACATTCGAAAATTCCAAAGTCAATAAATGTGATGAAGTTTTACTTATAGGCAATTGAGATGCAGTGCATATTTCGTCAATATGTAATTGAATTTTATCTTTAAAACAATCAACTATAACTTGCTCCTCTGTATTTAAATTTAATAAAAGTGGGATTTGTTTCGACTTTTTTGTTTTTGGCTCTTCATTCCAATTCATAATATAAAATAAATCTTCTGCACTTTCAATTAAATTTGCTCTATTTGATTTTATTAATCCATTGCAACCTTCACTTAAAATTTCGTTTGCTTTTCCTGGAAACGCAAACACATCTTTATTATATGCATTTGCAATGGTTGCAGTAATTAGGCTTCCTCCTTGTCTTTTTGATTCAACAACAATCAAAGCATCACACATGCCTGCAACAATGCGATTTCGCTTTGGAAAATTTTCTCGATCAGGATTTGTTTGACTCATAAATTCCGTCAATAATCCTCCTTGCTCAATCATTTTTTTTGCATAATTAGAATGAACCGCAGGATAAATTCGATCTAACCCGTGCGCCAAAACACCAACTGTATTAAGGTTATTTGCTAGAGACTCTTTATGAGCCAATACATCAATACCATAAGCCAAACCGCTAACCACTAATATTCCGGTATCTTTTAAATCATTAATTAATTTTTCTGTAATTTGATTTCCATAGGCAGAGGGTGTACGAGTGCCAACAACCGAAACAATTTTTTGTGTATTTAAATCTGCATTACCTTTATAGTATAGTAAAATTGGGCTATCAGTACAATTTTTTAATCGTTGAGGATGTTTTTCATTCGTAAAAAATAATGCTGAAATATTATTCTTTTCAATAAACTCCATTTCTTGTTCGGCTCGAGTTAAAACGAACTTACTTTCAATTATTTTATTTGCAACGATTGTTCCAATGCCCGGTATTTTTTCGAGTGGCCCTTTTTTGCTCTCAAAAACTTGTTGGGCACTTCCGCAATAAGCAATCAAATTTTTAGCTAACACATCCCCTACACCATCTATCAATGTGAGCGCAATTTGATATTGTAATTCGACGGAAGTCATTTGTTTTTTTAATTATTTTAGTATATTGTCAACACAAAAATATAAGAATATGATAACTTTAACTAAATATATTATTGCTGTTTTGTTTTTTTATTCAATAAATGCCTATTCCCAAAACTATGGGATTGTTAAAGGTATTGTAAAAGATAATGCAACAGGTGAGGCACTTCCAAGTACCATCGTAACAATTGATAAATCAAAAGCCATTGCTGCCGACATTAATGGTTTTTACATTTTAAATGCAACTGAAGGAAATCACAATTTGGAATGTGATTTGATTGGCTATAAAAAATTCTCTAAACTCATCACGATAAAAGCTAATGACACAATTGAAGTAAATATTTTACTTGATGGTGGTAATCAATTGTTAGATGAAGTTGTTATTTCTGCGGGAAAATTTGAACAAAAGCTTTCTGATGTGACAGTTAGTATGGATGTAATTAAGCCATCGTTGGTAGAAAATAAAAACGCACAAACCTTAGATGTTATTATTAATCAAGTGCCCGGTGTTGTGGTGTCCGATGGAAACACAAGTATAAGAGGCGGGAGCGGATATAGTTATGGCGCTGGAACTCGAGTTTTAATGTTAGTTGACGAAATGCCAATGATTAGTGCTGATGCTGCAGATATCAAATGGAATTATTTACCTATTGAAAATTTAGAGCAAGTAGAAGTAATAAAAGGAGCAGCATCCGCATTGTTTGGATCTTCTGCATTAAATGGAGTTATTAATATGCGAACAGCTTATGCTAAAGATAAACCTGTAACTACCGTGTCTATTTTTGGTGCAGGCTATGATTCTCCAAAAAGACCAGAACTAAAATGGTGGAAAGGTTCATCACAAATGCAAAATGGAATCAATTTTGGACATTCTCAAAAAATTGGAAATTTAGATTTAGTCATCGGTGGCCATATGTATAATGATGACGGGTACAGATATTTAGAAACTGAAAAACGTGCAAGATTTAATACTAACCTAAGATACAATTTCAAAAAAATACAAGGCTTATCAATTGGTGTTAATACTAACATGATGAAAACTTCAGGTGGTTTATTTTTCCTTTGGCAAAATGCTGATTCAGCCTATATACCGCAAGGACGAACGATTCAGAATTACAAAAATGACCGTTTTAATATTGATCCTTTTATTACTTATTTTACAAAAAGAGGTGGCAAATTTAGCTTACGATCTCGCTATTTTTTAACGAATAATTCGAATGACAAAAATCAAGAATCGAGAGCAGAATTATATTATAATGAATTTCAATATCAAAAACGTTTCAAAAATAATTTAACCATCACAACTGGTGCAGTTTATATGGAACAACAAGTAATTGCAGCTGCTATTTACGGTAGACATTCAGGAAAAAATTATGCTGGATATGCCCAATTCGATTACAAAATTAAAAAATTAACAGCGTCGATAGGTTTGAGGGGGGAATATAACCGAGTAGATACAGCTTATACAAGAGGTTATGTTTCTAAAAAAATTAACAACCTACCTTTCCAACCAGTTGTTAGAGCTGGATTAAATTATCATTTATTTGAATATACTTTTTTAAGAGCTAGTTTCGGACAAGGTTATCGTTTCCCTACAATTGCTGAAAAATATATTAGCACTGGCGTAAGCGCAATATCAATTTTTCCAAATCCAAGTTTACAACCAGAGCGAGGGTGGAGTTCAGAAATTGGAATTAAGCAAGGTTTTAAAATTAGTAACTTCAAAGGCTTTTTAGATTTAGCTGGGTTTTATACTAAATACACAAACATGACTGAATTTATTTTTGACATCTATGGTCCTAAAACAGGTAACTTTATTAATGATTTAAAATACGCAGGCTTTAAATCTCAAAACGTTGGTAACGCCGTAATATCTGGTTTTGACGTTTCAATCACTGGCGCAGGGAAAATTGGACCAATAAACATTACAACCTTAACAGGTTATACTTACATCAATCCAATTAATCCAAATTATGACCCTAAAAAAGATACTTTAGGTTCGCTACCAAATTCCAATTTATTAAAATACCGTAATCAACATCTATTTAAAGGCGATATTCAATTTGATTATAAAAAAGTATCGGTTGGCTTTAGCACGCGCTATTATAGCTTTATGAAGAATATTGACAAACGTTTTGAACAAAGTATTTTAGCAGAATACAATACGTCATCTTTAAATTTTGACGACCCAGCTTTTTTCATTTTACCAGGATTAAAAGAATATCGCCAAAAAAATAATAAAGGTGATTGGATTCATGATTTTAGAATCTCATATCAATTAACTAAAATTTTAAAAACTTCTTTTATCATTAACAATTTTCTAAACGCTGAATATAGTTTAAGACCTGGAGATGTTAGACCTCCACGCATGTTTATGCTTCAACTTTTACTCAAACTTTAACTATTTTTTGCAAATCAAAGTTTGTTTTTAGTTGTACCTTTATATCCAAAAAAAATTAAACAAAATGGAACCCAATCTTAGAAAAACAAATATTGACAACATTCAATACGAATCTGTTGTTACTCAAAAAAACCTTTTAGCGTCCGTATTTGCATGGATGTTTGCAGGCATGGTAATTACTACAATAGCATCCTTGTCATTTGCATATATACCAAGCTTATTAGATTTAATGATTACACAAGGTGAAGACGGTATGATTCATAAATCTATGTTAGGACATGTAATTACCTTCGCTCCTTTATTATTACTAATTGGAATGGGTGCTGGTTTTAAAAGATTACCCTATTTAGGAATTGCTGCATTATTTTTAGGATTTTCTGCATTATTTGGAATAAGTATTAGCTATATTTTTATTATTTATCAAGTTGGCTCTATTATTAACATCTTTTTATCTACTTCAGCCTTATTTGGTATTATGGCGATTGTTGGTTATTTCACAAAAACAGATTTAACAAAATTAGGTAGCATTTTGATGATTGGAGTTGTTGGTATTTTTATTGCATCTTTAATTAACTATTTCATGCATAGTGCACAAATGGGCTATATTATTAGTGTTATAGCAGTAATTATTTTCACAGGCTTAACAGCTTATGACATGCAAAAAATAAAAAATATGCTTGCTGAAAATGATGGATCTGATTCGTTTAAAAAATTAGCCGTTATGGGTGCATTAAACCTTTATTTAGATTTTATCAATTTATTTATGTCATTATTAAATATTTTCGGAAAAAGAAACTAATTATTGAATTCATAATTCAGAACTATTAAAACCTTAGCGATTGCTAAGGTTTTTTTATTTAAAAAAACATTGATTTTGATAGCTGAAATCCGTCAATTTTTAAATTGCTTATCGCCATAATATTTATAAATTTACATCGTATTAAAAAAAGTTCAATTTTTATAAAATAAGTAATATGGCAATTGTAGAATTAAAAGTACCAAGTCCAGGCGAATCAATAACTGAAGTAGTAATAGCTCGTTGGGTAAAAAATACTGGCGACCTAGTTGAAAAAGATGAAGTTTTAGCAGAAATCGATTCAGACAAGGCAACCTTAACTCTAAATGCTGAAGAAAGTGGAAAAATTGAGGTATTAGCTGCGGAAGGTGATACAGTAAAGGTTGGACAAGTTGTTGTAAAAATTGACACTTCATTTAAACCTGAAGCAAAAGCAGAAACTCCAAAAGTTGAAGTAAAAGTAGAAGCTAAAAAAGAAGCCGCTCCAGTAGCAGAAACAAAAACAAGTTCTCCAACTAATTATGCTACAGGAACTCCAAGTATTTCTGCAGCAAAAATAATGGCTGAAAATAATATTAAGCCAAACCAATTAAATGGAACTGGCAAAGATGGCAGAATTACAAAACAAGATGTTTTAGCAGCCTTATCTAACGGATTACCAACAGCAGTTGAAGTTCTTTCTAATTCATGGAAAGGTGGCCGAGAAAAAGATCGCGCTAAAATGACTTCTCTTCGTAAAACAGTTGCTAAACGTTTAGTTGCTGTTAAAAATGAAACTGCCATGTTAACTACTTTTAATGAAGTTGATATGTCGGCTATTTATGCGATCAGAGCAAAATACAAAGATAAATTTAAAGAAGTATACGGAAGCAATGTTGGCTTCATGAGTTTCTTTACAAAAGCTGTTACTGAAGCATTATACCATTATCCAGCAGTAAATGGAATGATTGATGGTGAGGAATTGGTTTATAATAAATATTGTGATATTGGAATTGCAGTTAGTGCGCCAAAAGGGTTAATGGTTCCTGTTTTGCGTAATGCAGAATTAATGAGCATTGCTGATATTGAAAAAGGAATTAAAGATTTAGCGATTAAAGCACGTGATGGAAAATTAACTATTGATGATATGACAGGTGGAACATTTACGATCACTAATGGTGGTGTATTTGGTTCAATGATGAGTACGCCAATAATTAATCCTCCTCAAAGTGCAATTTTAGGGATGCATAATGTTGTTGACAGACCAATGGCTGTAAACGGCCAAGTAGTTATTCGCCCAATGATGTATGTAGCTTTAAGTTATGATCACCGTATTATTGACGGAAGAGAAAGCGTAGGATTTTTAGTTAAAGTAAAAGAAATGTTAGAAAACCCAAGCCGTATGTTGTTTGGCGGAAAAGTTCCTGAAGAAATTTTATTGGGATTATAAAAAAATAAAATAAATAAAAAAACCTTCAAATAATTTTGAAGGTTTTTTTATTGTAACTATTTAAAAATGACTAATTCAATTTCATTGGGCGCACTTTACTTTTAACAATAAAAGCATACGGAAATTCTACTTGAATCCTTTTCAACAATTCAAAAGCCTCTAATTTTGTTTTAAAATCACCTACATTGATTACAAAATTAGGTTGTTGATATTCCTCATAAGAAGGTACATCAGAAAACTTAGAATTAAACTTTGATTGAACTTCTCTTGCTTTAGTTTTATCTGCACTAAAATGAATTTTTATGCGATAACCATCACTTTCACCATTACTACGACGATGAAACTCAGCTTTTTTTTCTTGTAAAGCCCTAACTTTTATAGATGTTTGAATAGCATTGCTGTTAGGATTTTCTTGCGAAAAACAAGTAATGTATTGAACAATAATAAAAAATAAAAACAATCTATATTTCACTTAACAAAAATAGGGAAATTAGCTTAAAAAATCATTAAATTAGCCTATTATTTTATAGAAACTAAAATGGACAAATTTTCCTTCGTAGGTACAAGCGATGTTAACGCTATTGAACAACTATTTTTACAATACTCACAAGATGCCAATTCGGTTGATGCTTCGTGGAGAGATTTTTTTAAAGGCTTTGAATTTGCCCGTACTTCGTATGAAAGCGATGGTGCTGCAATTCCTGAAAACGTAACCAAAGAATTTAAAGTTATCGGATTAATTAATGGATATCGCCAACGCGGTCATTTATTTACCAAAACAAATCCTGTTCGTCAACGTAGAACTTACGACCCAACATTAGATATTCAAAATTTTGGCTTGTCTGACAAAGATTTAGAAACTGTTTTTCAGGCTGGAAACGAAATTGGCTTAGTAAATGCAAAACTAAAAGACATTATTGCCCATTTAGAGCGCACGTATTGCCAAAGTATTGGTGCAGAATATTCTTACATGCGTGAACCAAAAGTAGTAAAATGGCTACAGGAACGCATGGAGAAAACACAAAACACGCCTGCATTTAATAAAGAAGAGAAAAAAACTATTCTTAAAAAATTAACTCAAGCTGTTGTATTTGAAAATTATTTACATACAAAATTCGTTGGTCAAAAACGTTTTTCGTTAGAAGGTGCAGAGGCTGTTATACCAGCAATGAATACCTTAATGGAACATGGGGTGAATTTAGGCATTGAAGATTACGTAATTGGAATGGCTCACCGTGGTCGTTTAAACGTATTAACTAACATCATGAATAAAACCTATAAGGATGTATTTACTGAGTTTGAAGGAAGACCTAGTGAAGATTCTTTATTTGATGGTGATGTTAAATACCACATGGGTTATTCATCGGATCAATTAAGCGACGATGGAAAAAAAGTTCACATTAGTTTAACGCCTAATCCTTCTCATTTAGAAACTTCTGCGGCGGTTGTTCAAGGAATTGTTCGTTCAAAAATTGA
>JAYVIS010000273.1:0-2350 GCA_043769975.1 Bacteroidota bacterium | reverse complement strand
GACGGAGATAATTGGCTCGGTGGTAAAAATTTAGATGAAGCAATTGTTGACCAAATCATAATTCCAAACCTTGCAGAAAATTTTGAAATTGACAGTATTTTGGAAGATTCCGACCAAAAAGAAATTTTACGAAATGCAGTTAAGTTTTATGCAGAGGAAACTAAAATTCAATTGTCATTCAAAGATTCACATAATATTTTATCTCAATTAGGCGATTTGCCAATTGAAGATGAAAACGGCAATGAATTAGAAGTTGATGTCTTGGTAACTCAAAAAGATATGGAAAATGTAGTTGCCCCAATTTTCCAAAAAGCAATTGACATTTCAAAGGAACTATTGAAACGGAATAATTTAAAAGGTGCTGACCTTGGAGCATTGATTTTAGTTGGTGGACCAACTTATTCGCCAATTTTACGAAGAATGTTAAAAGAGCAAATCACTGATAAAGTTGATACCTCGGTTGACCCAATGACAGTTGTTGCAAAAGGTGCGGCTTTGTTTGCTTCTACAATTTCTGTTTCTGACGAAGTAAAAGAAACCACAAGAGATAAAACCAAACTGCAATTAGACCTTAAATATGAAGCCACTTCAGTTGAGTTGGACGAAATGGTAAATTTGAAAGTGTTGAAAGAAAAAACAACAGGCACATTTCCTGATAAAATTTATGCAGATGTAGTTCGTTTTGATGGAGCTTGGTCAAGTGGCAAAAAACTAATTGGTGAAAAAGCAACAATTTTAGATGTGTTATTAGTTGAAGGTCGTTCTAATTCTTTTGAAATAAATGTTTATGACGAAGCAGGAAATAAATTAGACTGTCAGCCAAATCAATTTAGCATTTTACAAGGTATAAGTGGTCTTGATGGAATGCAAGTTTTACCATATCATATTGGTATTTCAAAGTTTTTCCATACCGAAAACAAAGATTTATTCCTACCAGTAACAGGTTTAGAAAAAAGCAAAAAAGTGCCAGCAACAGGAGTAAGAAATGGCTTAAAAACAAGAAGTGCCATAAGACCGGGAATGATTAAGGATATTATTCGCATTCCAATTTATCAAGGAGATTTTAACGCAGAGGGAACAAATCCAGTTCTAAATAATTTCATTACCGAAGTAATAATTACAGGCGAAAGTTTACCAGCATTATTACCTGAAAATAGCGATGTAGATATAACTATTAAAGTGGATAGGTCGCAATTGATGAAATTTACAGCTTATTTTCCTTTGCTAAATCATACAGAAGAGTTAGAAATTGAAATTAAACAAACTGAACCACCGACAGAAGAACTTTTGACAAAAGAAATTGCAAAAGCAAAGCGAACTGCACAAAAAGTTAATGCTGATGATGTTTCTGAAAAATTAAATGCACTTGAAGAACAATTGGAAAATGAAAAAGGAAGTGCTGATGGTAAAATGAAAATTCTTGATGGACTTCGTAAGGAATTATTGAAATTGGATAGTGCTGAAAAAACTGCCGAATGGCCAAAAGTTGAGCAAGAATTGAAAGAAACTTTTTATGATTTTGAAGATTTGATTAAAAAAATTAGAGCCAATGGCGATGATGAAAATATGAATTTGGATAAAGTGGAAGCACATATTCAAGAGTACAAGAAAACTATTGAGCAGATTATTAAAGAGAAAAACATAAAAGAAGCGAAACATTTGATTAGTGAAATTGGGTCATTAGATTTTGAAATTCGTAACGCTGTTACAGGTAATGCAATAGACGTTAATTATTTGAAACAAATTGACGGTGATTTTAACACCTATAATTGGAAGGACAAAAACAAAGCAAGACAATTATTAAATCAAGGTTTGCAATTAGCAACGGCAGGAAATACAACAGCAATAAGACCAATTTTAGTTCAAATAATTGGCTTAATGCATGACAATGAAAAACCAAAAGTTACATTAGGTTAATCCTTAAACTTTTACTTTTTAAATGGAGAATACAAAACAAGGCATATTACCAAAGAACTTTTCAGTAAATGAGAAGTATTCTGTTATGCTTTTTATTAAGCAAGGGAGCAATGCCGAAACATATAGAGTAAAAGGAAAAGACGGTAAGTTATATTTTCTGAAATTGTTTAATTATGCAAAATTGCATCGTTCTGCATTTGATGATGAACAAAATTTGTTAGAAATAGAATTTTTAAAATCAACTGACAATCCAAATATTGTTTCATACACAGACAGTGGCGAATTGATTTTTGAAGGTAAAAAATTCGGCTTTTTAGTATTGAATTTTATTGCAGGAGAAACATTAGCAGAACATATTACAAGAGAACCAATTTCATCACTTTACGATTTAAAGCAAATTGTTTCGGGCATTTTGAACGGTTTAAATTATTTA
>JAYVIS010000272.1:0-5625 GCA_043769975.1 Bacteroidota bacterium | reverse complement strand
TACTGCATGTGTTGATATCGTTATATTATGTGGTGATATATTTGTACCAAGTGCATATTCTCCTAATGGTGATGGCCATAATGATGAGTTGGCAATTTTCGGGAATTGTATTGTTGAAATAGAATTTAGAATATTTGACAGATGGGGAGAAATGGTTTTTGAGACTAAAGATGTCCATGGTAAGTGGGATGGAAAATACAAAGGATATGCAGTAACTGCAGGTGTATTTGTTTATCAATTAAAAGCCAAGTTAAAAAACGGAGAATCTGTTAGTAAAACTGGAAATATTACCGTAGTTCGTTAGAATCAAGGAAAATTTATTGTAACTTGGTAGAATTTTTGGAGCCAAGGTTAAATTTATGAGAATAATACATTTAAAAAAATCTATAGGAATAATTGTTTTCTTCTTGTATACCGTTATTTGTAACGGTCAGGATATACATTTTTCACAGTTTTTTGCAATGCCAATTTTCGTAAACCCTGCAAATGCTGGCGTTGAAAATGATTTAGATATCGGAATCATACATAGAACGCAATGGAAAGCTGTTGCTCAACCTTTTACTAGTTATGGTTTTTCAATTTCAGGAAAAGCAAGTAAGAAAAAGAAAAAAAATAGTTTAGGTTTAGGATTTGATACTTATTATGATAAATCTGGTGATGCTTCATTTGTAAGTTTACAAGCAGGCCTTAATATAGCCTATAATGTAAAAATCAATGATCGTAATTCGTTAAGCACTGGTATCAAATTAAATTATAATCAAAGGTCAATTAATAATACAAATTTCCAATGGGGAGAACAGTATTATGGTAAGGCATATACTTCAACTTTACCCACTGGGGAGCAATTAATAAATTTGCAAAGTATTAGTTTTGTGGATGTAGCAGCCGGATTTAACTATAGATATAAAAAGGGCGACAAAAATATTTCGAGTAATGATACCCGTATTTTTGATATTGGTATTTCTGGTTTTCATATTAACAGTACTGATGTTGCTTTGTATAAAGATGCTTCTAACGGATTAGGAACAAGAGGAGTTATGTATTTTCAAGGCTATATTGGTCTAAAAAACACTAATTTGTCTCTAATGCCAAAGGCGTTTTATCAAATTCAAGGAACGCATCAAGAATTAGTTTTAGGGATGCTTGTGAGTTTAAAACCAAAAAATGAATCTACGGTTACTGGGTTTGTTGTTAGTAATGTTTTTAATATTGGCGTCATGTATCGTGGTAAGGATGCTTTTATTGGCGTTGTTCAATATGAAATAAAAAATTACGTCATAGGTCTTAGTTATGATATCAATGTTTCGAAATTAACGTCATCAACTACTGGAAGAGGGGCTTACGAAATATCATTACGATATATGGGTGTAAGTGAGTATTTAAGAAGAGCTCATCACTCTAAATACGGAGCCAACAAAAGATTATAATCTTATTTACTAAGATTTTGGAGTCTGAATAATCAAGATTTTTCTTACATTTACGTTTGATGAATTTTTTATTTCCAACACTATTATTTGGGCTCAGTGCAATTGCAATTCCTATAATAATTCATCTATTCAATTTCAGAAAGTATAAAAAGATTTATTTCACCAATGTTCAGTTTTTAAAAGAATTGAAGCAAGAAAGTGATAGCAAATCGAAATTAAAAGAATGGATTATTTTAGCTCTGAGAATATTAGCCATTATCTGTTTAGTATTTGCTTTTGCCCAACCATATCTTCCTTCTAATAAAAAAGTTATACTAGGACAAAAAACGGTTAGTGTTTATATAGACAATTCTTTTACCATGGAGAATCTAAACTCTAAAGGAACACTTTTGGAGAATGCAAAACAACACGCTACTATTATTGCAAATTCTTATAATTCGAATGATAAATTTCAATTGCTTACCTCTGATTTTGAAGGAAAACATCAAAGACTATTAACGAAAGAAGAGTTTTTAGAACATTTAAATGAAGTAAAAATATCATCTTCAACTAAACAGTTAAATGATGTGATAAGCCGTCAGCAAGATTTTTTGCAAATAAATAATTGCAAGAATAAAAGCATTTTTTTAATAAGCGACTTTCAAAAAAATTGTTCAGTCATTCAAAAAAATAAAATTGATACTAGCATTTCAATAAATTTAATTCCGATTACGTCATCAGAAGTCAATAACATTTACATTGATAGCGTTTGGTTTGAAAATCCAATTCAACAATTCAATGCCCCACAAATTTTGCATGCGAACATAGTCAATAACAGCAAAAAGGAAATTACGAATGGGAGTTTGAGGCTATTAATAAACGATAAACAAGTTTCTATCAGTTCATTTAATGTTGATGCCGAAAATAAAAAAGAAGTGAGTGTTTCATTTGTTGTAAAAGAAAAGGGAATAAATAATGGCATTTTGAAAATAGAAGATTATCCAATTTCATACGACGATAATTTTTATTTTTATTTTGATGCAAGAAATACAATTAATGTTCTTGTTATAAACGGAACGAATTGCAAGACCGGTGAAAATTTTAAAAACCTCATGCAAAATGATAGTTTGTTTATTTACAATGAAAATAGTGAAACGAAAGTGGATTATGGAATTTTTTCTAAACTGAACATGATTGTTTTAAATAACTTAACAAACATTTCTAGTGGATTAACAGCTGAATTACAGAAATTTGTTAAAGCTGGTGGCAGCCTTGTTATATTCCCAAATTTGAGTGCTGATTTACCAAGTTACAACTTGGCTTTCAATAATCTGCAGTTACCACAAATAGAAAAAGTTGACACTTCCCAAACAAAAACTCAGGCAATAAATTTTGAACAGGGTTTGTTTGAAGGTGTATTTGAAAAAATTGATTCAAGAATGGATTTACCTAAAATACGCAAGCATTTTGTTTTAAAAAAATCTTCTTCAAATTTAGCGCAATCAATTATAATGCTTGAAAACGGACAACCCTTATTAACTCAAATTTCGGTTGGTAATGGAAAAATGTATTTGTTTTCAGTTTCAAGTAGTGATGAAGCTTCTAATTTAGTGAAGCACGCTTTATTTGTGCCAACACTTATTAAAATTGGCGTCATGAGTTTAAAACCTGTTTCTTTATATTATGAAACGGCGTGTAATCAACGTATTGAAATGAATAGCGACATTGTTTATAATGATAAGCCGCTTCACATCATAAAAAACAAAACCACTTTCGATATTATTCCAGAACAGAGGATTGTAAATAATAAAACTATTTTGTTTACGCAAAATCAAATATCTGAAGCTGGCCATTATTTGGTAACGCTATTAACGAATACGGTTTCTGGTTTAGCTTTTAATTTTAGCAGAAAAGAATCAGAAATGAGTTTTTTTTCAAATAATGAATTGCAAGAAAATATAGATCAATTAAATTTAAAAAATGTTTCTGTCATCAATGCGAATGAAGGTTCATTAATAAACTCTTTAAAAGAAACTAATACTGGAGATAAATTATGGAAATTATTTATAATTTTAGCTCTGTTGTTTTTGTTGTCTGAAATTATAGTAATACGGATATTTAAATAGTGATAATACTTAAGGTGTAAAATATGAATTTATTAATTAAACAAGCAATCATTGTAGATTCTGAAAGTGTTTATAATGGAAAGAAGGTTGATGTTTTAATAGAAAAAGGAGTCATCACTCAAATCAAAAAAACAATTAATCCTGAAAAAGGAATTAAAGTGATTGAAGCTGAAAATTTGCATGTGTCAGCTGGTTGGATTGACCTGCAGGTGAATTTTTGTGACCCAGGTTATGAGCATAAAGAAACCTTGGATCAAGGCATAAAAACAGCTGCAAAATCAGGCTTTACTGGTGTTTGTGTGATGAGTGGAACTAATCCTCCTTTAAGTAATAAGTCACAAATAAGTTATGTGGTGAATAAATCTAAAGACCAATTAGTAGATGTATTTCCTATTGGTACTTTGAGTTATAATCAAGAAGGAAAAGATTTATCCGAAATGTTTGACATGCAACAAGCCGGAGCCATTGCCTTTAGTGATTATAAAAAATCAGTGAAAGATGCAGGATTAATTTTAAGAGCACTACAATATTCTTCAAACATTAATAGTTTTATTATTACACATTGCGATGATAAAACAATTTCGCATGATGGACAAATGAATGAAGGGGTTGCTTCTACAAAGCTTGGTTTAAAAGGAATTCCAGCGCTTGCAGAAGAAATTATGGTGCAGCGAAATTTACAAATTTTAGAATATGCTGGTGGTAAAATGCATATACCGACTATCTCTACTAGAGGAAGTGTTGAATTAATAAAAAAAGCAAAAGCTAAAAAATTAAATATTACATGTGGCGTTACAGCATATAATTTATACCTTGATGAAACTGAATTAGTAGGCTTTAATTCAAATTATAAAGTTAACCCGCCATTAAGAGCAAAAGACGATATTGACGCATTGAAAAAAGGAGTAGCAGATGGTGTTATTGATGTGATTGTAAGTGATCATTATCCTCAGGATATTGAAAGTAAAGACTTAGAATTTGATTTGGCCGATAATGGAATGATTGGTTTAGAAAGTTGTTATGGAGCTTTAAATTGCGCATTGAATCAAAAAATGACATTGGATAAAATAATAGAAACACTTACTGTTAATCCTAGAAGCATTTTAAATTTAGAACCAAATTCTATAAAGGAAGGGGTAACTGCAAATCTAACGTTGTTCAATCCTTCTGCAAAGTATGTGTTTGAAAAAGCGAATATTTTATCTTCAAATTTTAACTCTGGATTTATAGGGAAAGAATTATTAGGAAAAGTTGTTGGTGTGATCAATCATAATCATTTTTCTTAATAGAATTTACTATTGAGTTTACGGCCAATATATACTAATTACGTCGTCTCATTTCTATTCTTAGTAATTGGAATACTAATTATTGGTATCACTAGAAATAATCCAATTGGAGATTTTGGCAATTATTATTATGGAAGTAAATTATTTTCGGAAGGAAAATTTAGTGTTTTAGATTATCAAAGTGTACAATACTTTAATCAACAAATAAGTGCCTATGGGCAGCATCATTATTTTGAGAATTATACACCGATTCCTCCTTTTAGCATATTGTTTTATTTACCCTTTAGCCTTCTTAATTGTTTTGCTGCGAAGGTTATTTTTAATACAGTTTGCTTAATTGTTTTTTGTTTTTCCTTTTTTCGTTTGTTGAAATTTTGTAAAACTGAAAGTTGGATCATCTATTTATTGCCATTCATTTTTTTATACCCATTATATAATTGTCTCATTCAAGGCCAAAGCTATTTGCTTATCACTGCCTTATTAATCGAGGCATTTCTAGCAGATGAAAACAAAAAACATGTATTAAGTGCTTTGTGTATTAGTATTTGCGTTTGTCTTAAAATATTTCCAATTTTTATTTTATTCTATTTTATTTTAAAAAATAAAAACAGAGTAGTCATATATTCAATGGCTATGGTTTTGATAATCTTTATCCTTACTGTTAATGTGGTAGGATTTGATGTCGTAACATATTACTTTAAAATTGTTTTGCCACGATTAATCAATAATGACATCATTGGGCCTTATTATCATGGTAATCAAAGTATTTATTCGTTATTATTAAATTTATTTTCATTCGATGATATC